>URTC01000085.1 GCA_900550765.1 uncultured Clostridia bacterium
ATACCCTTGCGGGAATTGTTGCCCACCGCTGCCAGCATGATAAGACAGCCGACAACTCCACTGATAAGGGGAGGCACACCGTAAAGAAGAATTACAGGATTTCTGCGGTAAAAGCTGGCATATATAAGCATAGCGGACGCAGTAACCACTGCAAAAATACCGATTTGCTCCATAGAAAAGCCGGCAAAAAAGAATAAGACGCATGTGAACGGCAGAATCATCAGCTTCGATAGAGAAATCAAACGCTCGTTTTTATCCAATAAAAGGATATATAAAAGCCAAGCACCGACAAAGAGATATAGCACTGGTACCATGTAGGCAATGGATGCAGAATACCAATACAAACCGGTAATCGCCATAGTTTTTCCAAAAAATCCAAACAACAAGCAGGTAAACGCTGCTGCAATAAAGGGATGCTTTACTTTTTTTGCGTGAAACGCAAACAAAAATGCCAATAAAAATATCCCCAGTAAAACCACTGCATGGAAGTTCTGCATCACTTCCGTACCAGCTTTAAAGAGCAAAATCTCCTGTGCAAAGCAAAGTACCCTTCCTCCCCAGCGATTATAATGTTCCGAAAGATAGTGTACCATCTGCTGCATGGAAAAATCCTGGCCCCACATGCCTTCTTCCCAATAAACATAATTGAGTGTGGCATAGCCGTAATCATCATGGCTCATATAGGCATAGGAATATTGCGTTACCAAAAACACAGCAAACAATACAAAAACCAATACGACAGCAAGTACTTTCACAATATTTTTCATTCTGGGTGAAACGCATCGTTTATGGTAGCTCTGCTCTCCTTTTTGCTCATTCTCAAAAATATCTGCGGCAGAAAAATTGTTTTTTCCTTTTAACATATACAAGCCTCCGCAAGCAGCAACGCTCTATAAAATCATTCCCGGTCACCTACAATGGGCCAGAAGTATTATATCATATAAAAAATACAAATTCAACACCCAAACGTATTTTTTTAACATTCAAAAATAAGTAACGGCCCTCGGATCCTTTATATCCGAGGGCCGCTTTGTTTACTACAGCAATGCGATAAAAAGCGTTGTTCTACCGTAAATATTATTTACAGCAATACTCAAAAGACTGGCAGTCCGTACACTCGATCACAGTAGGATTGGCTTCATGGGTTCCTACATTGATATGAGCCAGGCTGCAATAATCAGCGTTTTTACAATGATGTTTACAATTTTGGATCGTACACGAAATAGCTTCATTTCTCTGCATAAAATAATTCCTCCTTTATGGTTACGGAATTATCTTTCCCTTTTATGCCGCCCATTATACATTCAATTAAATTTGTTTTTGATAGCAGCGGCGACGTTTATGTTCTCTTACCTCGAAACCTTTCCATTGCGCCTGAACCTTATCATTCAGCTCCAGTTCCGGTCCCGTTTCAGCAAACTTAACGCCATTTTCTATTGCCTTTTTGATAATAGAACTTAAAATAATGGCATTTACACCCTTTCCTTGATATTGCTCTTCTACAGCAATTAAATAAAGATCAATCACATCATTCTTCTTTATCGATTTTATAAAAGGAATCCATCCAAACGGAAACAGATGTCCTCTATTTTTTTGCGTTGCCTTGGCAAAAGAAGGACCGCAAAGGCCAAAACCTACCAGTTTATCCTTTTTATCGACAATAAGCGTAAGATAATCCTTATTAATAATCGGATAATACTGTGCAACATAGGAATCAATCTGCCGCTCAGTTAATGGCACTACACCGTACAAATCCTTATAGGTATCGTTGACCAATCTGAATATTTCGGGAATATATGGCTTAACATCCTTTTTTTTCTTAAACTGTACTACTCTTAAATTCAATTTTTTCAGCATTGCCTGTGATATTCGTTCTATCTTAGGATCCAGCGTTTTGGGTGCTGTAATTTGCTTCTCACACCAATCCGCATCCTTTCGATACCCCAGTTTCTCCATGTGCTCAGCATAATATGCATGATTATATATCGTAATAAACATACTTAGTTCGTTAAATCCTTCAACAAGCATACCTTGCCGATCCAGATCGCAAAATCCAATAGGACCAATTACCTCGTTTAATCCGTTTTCTCGAGCGATCTCCTCCACTTTTCCCAGCAACGCTTTTGAAACTTCAATATCATCAATTACATCAAAACGGGTAAACCGTATCGCCTGCCGATTCCATTTTTTTATATATGCATGATTAATCAATGCACAAATTCTTCCGACAAGAACGCCATCCTTATAGGCCAGAAACATTTCTGCCTCACAATATTCATATGCGGGATTTTTTCGTGGATCCAAATTATTCATTTCATCCAAAGAAAGCGGCGGTACATAATAAGGATCATTTTTGTACAGTTTATTAGGGAATTCTATAAACCTTTTTAAGTCCTTTTTACTTTTTACTTTACGTAACTCTATCATTTTCATTTTCTCCAAGTATAATAAATAAATACTTGTACATTATAACATTAAAAACAAATTATGAACAATGTTTTTTTCTTTTTTCACAAAAAAAACGCTTTACAAAATCTTTTGGCTGTGATATTATAACAGCGTTCTTTAAATATGCGGTAGTAACTCAGCTGGTAGAGTGCCACCTTGCCAAGGTGGATGTCGCGAGTTCGAATCTCGTCTATCGCTCCAAGATGGGTTATTAGCTCAGCTGGCAGAGCACCTGACTCTTAATCAGGGTGTCCGGGGTTCGATCCCCCGATGACCCACCAGCATCAAAACCGGCGACATGCGTGCGCCGGTTTTTCTGCATACTGCACCGACAACGGCGAAAAGGCGTTGCCTTCCGTCAAAACATACGTCTGTGCCAAATGAATATATACTTGTGTAATCTCCGGAGCTCATAAAAATAACAGAATTTTGATATAATTCCCTCTCTCTATTTTAAACAAAAACCGACATCTAAGTCGGTTTTATTACTTTTATATTCTAAAACAATACTATTTCCGCAAAAGATGCTTACAAATATTCTACCCTAATATCCATTCCCATCTTTCCTACGCTTGCACCGCCCAGAAACAACTGATAATCTACCGAAGCCTTAATTCCGTTTTCGTTTTTATCAATGTCAAGATTCGTAGTAAAAATACGCATATCTAAAGAAATACCGCCAAAAGCTTTATATTGGGTTTCATACGTAGCCGTATCTTTAAAATACATATCCGCACCTGTATCGCCCGTACGTTCTACCAAAATACTATCTTCACCAATGAAAAGTGTGGTATTCACCGCGTCATCATCGCTTAAATTCTCCTCATAATTCAATTTAATACCCGCCGCCGTTTCCTCGCATTCCGAACGCGTCGTAAACGTGATATCCTCCTCCATTCCCGGCTGCTTTGTTACAATCGTCAGCAATGCTTTTTTCATGAATACTCCCTCACTTTATAATCAAAGAAAGCTCTCCGCTTCCGTCAATAGGTGTCCGATACACCAAACCGCTTTCTACACTGTCAAAAAGATACAGCATATCTCCTGCCACATCCATAGAATCCACATCATATACGGACTGTATTTTTCCTAACAGCGTCTTTTCCGTTCCCTGATATGTCATCCGGTAAATATCGCCGGTTTCAGCCTCTACAAGAAAAATATAATCATCATAGATGCAATAAGCGCTCACTTCTTGCAAATGAAGCTTAATCTGCGGAAGATTTCCGCCTTCCCCCACCGCTTCACCGGCAGTATTCGTCATAGGCTGTAAATACAGACCTTTATTTTCCTCATCACTGGCTATACCGATAATCGCTGCATTTTTATAATTTAAAAGGGCGTTTCTGTATAACGTTGTACTAATCTGTACCAACTCGAGCGTATTGGCATTCAAACGGTAAGGTATCCGTGCCGAAACAAAATACACTTCTGTATCATCAACATATAACAGCGGGCCATTATCGCTGCAAAGGATCTCTTCCCTGCCAGATGAGATCTCAATCCGCTTTGTTCCACTCTCCCCCTGATAATAATAATAGATATAATTGGGGCTGATCCTCATTCCCGAGACCTCACCGGTTTCAAACTCTTTTTTCGTTGTTGTTTCATAATCGAAATACGTAATTCTGCCGTTACTGGCAATGGCAATTCCATTCTGACCAAAAACATAGTATTCCGAATCATTAAACGTAAACAGTTTTTTATTATTCTTACCGTTTATACCTATGGAATACAACACCACATTGGCACGCGTTGGCGAAATATAAAAAATTTTGTCACCATAAAGATGCATAGCATGTGCTTTTTGAGAAGTAACCGGCGCACAATCACTGCCATCAGTACGCATTCTGTATATCTTGGCCCGCGGTGTATCGCTGACTGCTTCAGAAGCCAGCGCCGGCATACTGCCGTTAATAAAATAAACCCAATCTCCCTGAATAACGGCAATTCCGTCATTAGAAATAATCTCCGCTTCCGGCTGGCCGCCTTCGAGTCCCTTTCCGCAGCCGAAAGTACAAAGCATCATCAACAGCACACAAAATGCAGCAATATATTTTTTCATAAATCTCTCCTTAGCACTAAAATAGCTTACAAATATAAAATCTATTCAGCCTACAATAGCAATATCCTCCAGCTCAACGCATTCAATATACAGATCCTCCATATTCAACCGATAAACCCGATCCGAATCTCCGGCAGAGAAAAAATACAGCCATTGATCTACTACATCCAATGTATCGATGTCATAGATATAATCCTCCATTACACATTCATCCGAACTTCCGTCGATTGCAGCCCGGTAAAGATAATTCAACTTAGAATCATTAATGTAATAAATATAACCGTCATAATAGGCCATACAGCTGCCGCAGTTTTTTGAAATCTGCAGCTTTTGTCCTCCGCCGGAGGGAATTACAAATATTCCTGTTTCTTCACTTTCTTCCTCTTCTTCGCTTACTCCATAGGAAACGCCATAAAAATCTTCGTTTTCAGGAAAAACATATTCGGTATAACCGCCGTAAATCACGGCTTCGGCAGAAAAAGTCTTTTGGTCATAGCGATATACATTCCCGTTCCCCAGCATATAATAATACATATACTCCCGGTCAATTTTCAAAACATATGCAGCGCCGGCAGTTACTTCGGTATATTCATTTTTCCCATTTTCTACTTTATAAACATTACCGATATTTCCGTCAAGTTCACGCGTAAAATACGTATATTCAGGCCCTGTACGAAGATTATAAACAGCAAAATCCGTAATCCTGCGTATATTGGTTCCGTCTCTGTCCATGCAATAAAGCTTAAAATCTTCCGTAAAATAAATACCGTCCCCGGTATAGCCGTAGCATCCCCCGTAATAGATATCATCTATCCGTTTCAGCACACGGTAACCACTCCCGTCAATATTAGCCGTACTGATATAGCTGCTGCCTTTATCGTACACACAGAGATAGATCGTTTCCCCTTCAATATTGAACACAGAAACATCTCTGTCAACCACAACATCCTTTTCGGTACCATCGGCGCGCATCCGGCACAAGGCACCGGCGTATTCGTGAAATCGCTCATTTTCATGCCGCATAAAATTATCACCATTAATATAATAGATCCAATCTCCCTGTCTGGCAGCGAGTCCTCCGTCAGAAACAGTGTTTTCCTCCGGCATAGCTCCGGAAAGAGGCTTTTCCAAGCCTTTATATTCTCCTGCAGAGCAGGAACAAAAAATTCCGACAAGCAATACGGCAACCAATGAAAGAAACAGTTTTTTCTGCAAAGCTCTCCACCCTGTCATAATTCTTTATTTTGTGCATAAAATTCAACAGAAAATCAGTTTAAAGGAGTGTTGATGTTATGCGCAGATTCAATTTTAATAATTTCAAAAAAAACAACAGCGCCATAGAACCGGAAAAAATCGAAAAAGAGCCTGTACGCCGCTACAGCGCTTATCGCACAATCATTTCCCGACATGAAGCCACAGCCGCCCGGCTAAAGGACGAACCCGTAGCGGTAATCGAAAGCAATAACTAAGCGGTAGGCATTCTGCCTTCCAACAACAAGCCCAATGCCTCTACAACCGAATCGATCGAGCGGCAGCGCACAGTAAATACTGCGTTGTCGCTTTCATTATTTTTAAACACCGCATACGTATCAGATATCTTATAATAAGCCCCTTCATAGGTAGCTTGTTTAATATAGCTCTTTCCCGTCTGCTGATCGGTAATAGGAATCTCCACTTCTAAGGAATATGAAAATAATTCTTCTCCTTTTTCTGTATCGTTAGGGACCACTCCCTCTATAGAAAGAAACAAGACCTTGGAATAAAACGTTTTAAACTGCAGCTCATCCAGCTTTTTGCCATTTATATAATACGTATTCAACGTAGATTCCACGCCGTCATCATCCAGCAGTACGTTTCCAGCATCGTCATATTGCAGCTTGCGGTCAATCGTAAGTATATACTCCTGGCCTCCTGCGCGGAAAACACCGCTGCGAAGCCAATAAATATTCAATGCCAGCAAATAGGGATTAGCCAGATCCACCGCGCTGACATTCAGCGGCGCCAATACCTCTGCGCTGATCGTATAGACCTTTGCCTGGCTGAAATCCGCCTCGGGGTCTGAAAGCAGCGCGCAATAATACAGATCCTCTGAATCCTCTACTTTGCTGCCGATTACCAAATGATCCAGCAGGTTGGTATCGCTGTCATAGCTTTGCAGCTCATATAAAGGCTTATCAAAACCATAAAGAGCAGTATCTTCTCCAACTTGCTCGGCTACATAAGAATTAAATTCTAAATTTCCAATTCCTTCAAACAACGCATCGACCGCATCGGTATTCGTTTCAGATATAGTCGGCAGCAGCATATACCAAGCTTCTGCGCCCGAAAGCGGACCGGGAATATAAGAAAGCTGAACGGTAGTTCTGTCTGAATTTATAAAATACAGCGTCTGGCAGTTCAGAGAAGTTTTATCCAGTCCAGGCAAATTCAGCATATCCGCC
>URTC01000086.1 GCA_900550765.1 uncultured Clostridia bacterium
TTACCGACTACTCCTATATTTTTGCAGCCGACAGTGATTACTCTTATGACGTAGAGATAGCGGCCACGGATGATATAAACACTACCACCCGAAGCACAAGCGCCTCAACGGGATATACCTTTATGGACTGGAATGATGACGGAAAAAGCCTTGCCTTTGGAAAAGTGTCGGAAAAGTCGGGACTTGAGGTGGATTGGGTTTCTTATTTTTATAAAGATATGTACGATAAAGCAGGGGCGAAAATCGGAAACGGCCTTGCGGAATATGAAAGCGAGAATATCGATCCGAACATAACAATAGAACATTTGATATTGACTGCGCACGGAAATGCTCCAAATGGTTATGGGGTGCCTTATTATATTCAAACGTTATTTGATGGAAATAAAAGTATAACAGCAAACAGGATGCAGATCGCTTTCCCGTATAATACCAACGGCTCTACTTTTTATAGGTGTTATTCTGGCAGCTGGTCAACATGGATTCGCCTTGCAAGCACCAATGATTTGCCCGAAAGGGTTATTTTGTACGATAACCTGAACGGATCCAGCGGAACGATTACGTTTTCGGAGGGCTTGGCACGGTTCAGTTATGTTGAAATATTTTATTGTGATAACAATACAATCCGCGGCGGTTATACAAAGATATACCCGCCATATGACGCTTTATTGACATTGCAATTGCAGGAAGCCGGAAACGATACCTATCTGCGGCAAAGCCTGTACACCGTAACCAATACGCAGCTCATACCCGATCCGGGGCAAAGTGGCTATGCAATAGTTAATATAAATAACAGCTGTACAGTCTCTATGGGAACGAATTATATCAAAATTACAAGAGTAGTGGGGATCACGTAATGGAACCATGCAGTATATGTTTTGACTGCGCGAACGCGTATGCGCATCGGTGCCGAAAGATTCTTGACGGAACACCTGTTCAGGGGTGGCAGGCCAAGGAATTAAAAGATGGGGGATATATGGTAGAAGCCTGCCCGCATTTTAAAAAGGATTGGGATCATCGGGTCAATGCACGAAAAATAGGGGAACTGCTGAAGCTCAATGAAAGAACGGTGCAAAGAATGAACGCACAAAAGTTGATTGCAAGAGTACGGGAAAAAGGCTATCAGTTAAAAATACACGTAGATAAAACGTATCGCAGCTACTATATTTACAAGATTTAAGGGGAAAAGAAGAATGAGCGAAGCAATTATAACGGCGATCATCACAGGCGGACTATCCCTGATAGGCGTAGTAATCACCTGCCTGATGACGGCGCGGAAAACGGAAAATACCATGCGGATCAACCAGGCGGTAACGGATACGAAAATTGACGAGCTGACGCGGGAGGTGCGCGAGCATAACGGGTTTGCCCGCAGAATGCCGGTAGTGGAGGAACAGATCAAGGTAATCAATCATCGAATTGATGATTTGGAAAATTATCATAAACCGGATTAAGGAGGAAAAAGAAATGGAAGGAAAGAAACTTGTAGAGCAGGCGAAGGCCTGGCTGGAAAAAAAGGAATCGGACGGCAGCTTCCGGGAGATCATCGATCTTTACAACAGCCATACGCCGCTGGCACGGGGGTATAAAGTGAAATATACGGATTCCTGGTGCGCAGCGTTCGTATCGGCAGCGGCGATCGCCTGCGGGTGTACGGAGCTGATCCCGACGGAGTGCAGCTGCGGACGCATGATCCAGCTGATGCAGGAAAAAGGAATCTGGGAAGAAAACGACGCGTACATACCGAAGCCGGGGGATATCATCTTTTACGATTGGGACGACAGCGGAAAAGGCGACAACAAGGGCTGGCCGGAGCATGTGGGGATCGTGGAAAAGACAGAGAACGGCCAAATTACGGCGATCGAAGGCAACCTGAATAATGCGGTAGGCCGCCGCACACTGGCCGTAGATGCGCGGTATATTCGCGGCTACGGCGTACCGGAATATGAGGAAGAGCAGCCGGAAACGGACACGGAAACACCGCAGAAGAGCCTGGACGAGGTGGCAAAGGAGGTCATCAACGGCAAGTACGGGAACGGAGCGGAGCGTAAGCAACGGATTCCAGCAGAAACGCCGTACAGTTATGAAGCGGTGCAGGCGCGAGTGAATGCGATTTTGAGCGGAAAAGAGCCGGCAGAGAGTGTTCCGGCCGTGGAATATTATCCGCAATACACCGGGAATACAAACAGCATTGTGGACGCGTTAAAAGCAATTCAAGTGGATTCGAGCTATGCACATCGAAAAGAAATAGCAGGAGCGAATGGCATTTCGGGCTACAGTGGAACGGCGGAACAGAATACAAAGCTGCTTAATCTGCTGAAAGCAGGAAAATTGATAAAAGAATAAGGAGGATAAAGATATGAAACTGTCAAACAAAGCTTATGATATTTTAAAATGGATTGCGATGTACTTGCTGCCGGCACTGGGTACGCTGTACTTTGCGCTTGCGGGAATATGGGGCTTTCCCTACGGAGAACAGGTGGTAGGTACTATTACGGCGGTGGATACGTTCCTGGGCGTGCTGCTGGGGTTAAGCTCGGCACAGTATAAGAAGAATAAATGAAAGAATCCCCGGAGGGCTGCGGCTTTCCGGGGATTCTTTATAGTTGATAAAAATTGAAAAACTATATACGTTTTTTGGAAATCACTTTGTAATAGTTTTTATGAAATTCCCGGATGGAACCAAAAAAGTCTTTCTCTGAATTTGAAAAAGAGTTAAGTACAGCCTTTTCTGATAATAATTCTAAAGAGCAAATTAAGTCAGCAACTTGAAATAACTTATAATCGATAGGAGATACTTTTCGAAAATCAACGTGTGAAAATAAGACGTTGAATACGGAAGTAAGAATTTTTGTAAGTTCTACTTGTCCGTTATCATAATAAACAATAATATTTTCAAATTGCTTAAAAAGGTTAATATTATTTTGGAGCGCATTGGCTATAGATTTTGATAATTTAGCTGTTAAGTTAATAACGTTATTACATTCACTTTTTTTTATTTTAACGCAGATATAGTAAAAAGGTAATTTCCTGGCAAAATTAAAAAGAGCAGAGAAGAGTTTTTTTCTACATTCTAAAGAATCAGAAATATATGTGGATTCTCTGCGAATCAGGGGGCCAACGTGAATCGCATGATTATTATAATTTAAATTTACTATATGTTCGTTAAGATGTTTGATGTTTTCTGTGATATCAGTCTCCTGATTATGTAAAATCATAGAAACAATATAATATGGCGCATGTGATTGGTATGGGCCGAAATCACCTGATTCATCTATAAATATACTCATTATTTTAGATGCCATAGTTATACTCCTTCCTATGAATAACTATAAACATAAAAAATGACGGGGAAATTCCCCGTCGTTAGGTGGACCAGGGTCGTTTGACCAGCCCAAGCAACAATGCTAACATTGTTACTCTTATTATATGTTGATTCTATCATGAGGATACCCAGAAGTCAAGAGATATTTGACCATTTTAATAAAAATTTTTTATCTGTTTATTTTGATGATCATATGAAATGATACATTTGTTTATACTATAATAATATCATAGGGAATATAGTTAAAACTGTATTTATTACACTATTTAACTAAGATCTTTACAACTTTTTATTGAAGAAAAAAAGGGAGCCGGATTGCTCCGACTCTCTCAAGTGTGCATCCGAAAACGCACACCCCTATTAATAACTATATTATACATTAAAACTTGAAGATATGCAAGTTTTTATAGGATGCTGTGATATATAAAAATTCTTTTTATCGAAATCAATTGTTTTGTTCTTTACAGCCAAATAGTATAGTTTATTTGCAATAATATCAGAAGCACGAATTAAAATTTTTGATTCTGAATTGCAAAATGTAAGAGTTAAATTTTTTAGATTCTTAAATAGTGGAGGATAGTATATGGAATAAGAATAATTATATGTACCATGTTTAAATTCTTGTTCTAAACTTTCTTTTAATTCATATCTTCCGTCAGTTGCGGTAGTATGTTCGTCAATAAAGAAATGTAAGTTTTCTATCTCGTCAGGAATAATTTTATTATTATCGATTAAATTATTAAATTTCTGTTTTATAGCGATTTTATACGCCCAATCAAGATATCTTTGCTTTGATTTTTTTGATTGAAAAATTTGGGGTAAAACTTGTTCTTGGTGAATTATAATTCCGAATTTTTCAAATTTATTTAAGGAACGAAAGAGTTTATCTTTTGATTGATTTGAAATTGTAACAGCCTTTACTTCGGCCTCTTTACTTAATTTATTATTGCTTCGGGCAATTTTTTCAGCATGACTATAAAGCCTTGAACAATTATCTCTTTCATTTTTTGAAAGAAAAACTAATCCTCCAAATACAAAATACTTGTTATGTTTTTTATCAAAAACACCTGATTCATCTGAATAAATAAATAAGTCCATATAATCCTCAAAAGAAAAACCGCCCGAAGGCGGTCCTCGTGTGCGACGATATTACATATCGCTTAAACGTTAATTCGGATACACGAGTATACAGCGTATTATTAATACCTGCAATAATATTATATGCTAAAAAAACAAAAAGTCAATAGAAAAATATTGCCTTTCATTAAAAATTTACAAATATATTTTATATATTACATGTTTATTATATCGCATAAAACATTAATTTATGGGACATTTTTATGATATATAAGATAGTTTTGGCTGGATATCATTTTAACTTGACGGTAACTTGCTGGTAACTTGCAGGTGAACTGACACCTTAAAAACCCGTAATGAATGCCGGATGAATAGGCCGGCTGTTGGTGAGTAACGGAAAACTCGTAATAAATGTCAGACACATGGGCTGACTGTTGGCGGGCAACGGAAAAATCAGGAATATAGGGCGGCTTCGGCCGTCCCTTTTTATACAATCTGAAAAAAGCAACATCATCATCAATGCGCATATGAACTCGCACACTGGGAAATGTTGGGAACTATGATTTACCAGTTGACTAAGGATGCCACTCCGGAGGAAATGCGCGCGGCAGGTCTTGGTGACTATTATGCTACCCGCGGCAAAGGTGTGTTTCAGCAAAGCCCTTCGGGTGAAACATGGAATTCCGGCTATATTCAGGTATTGGATGATCCCATTGCCAATTTGACCAATGATATGGCTGCCGAGCAAAAAGCCCGTGCCGCGTATGAGCGTTTAATGAATATCACCAATGACAGAAGCGTGATTGAACCGCTGGCACTTCTGCGCGAAAGGGAGATCGTTCATTTTCAGCGTTTCGGCGAAGCGCTTATGCAGCTGCAGAATATGTGTATGAAAGAATATGCCCGCGGCTGATGCTGAGGCATGGTAAAAAATAGGTTTCAAACCGGGTTCCTGATACTTTCAGAACCCGGCTTTTATATAATTACTATATGAGCATATATGCATAATATAGATATGATGAGATTTTTAAAATGATAGAGTATGCTCAGTTGCATAGGAAGCCGCGGCGTGATATAATAAATAAAAACGATAGGCAAAAGAGGGGCTTTTTATGGCGATTATAGAGGAAAGAACAATTTTAAGCACAGACGGCAGCCATACGCTGCGGGGCAAACTATATTTGCCGGAAAGCGGAGAAGTAAAAGCCGTGGTGCATGTAGTACACGGCATGAAGGAGCATATCGGCCGGTATGATGGCTTTATGAAGTTTTTGACCGCGTATGGCTATGCCGTATTCGGCTATGATCATATGGGGCATGGAGAGACTGCTGCACACGGAGGTATGTTCGGATATATTGCCGAAAACGGCGGAGATCAAATCCTTATCCGGGATGTGAATCTGTTTGCCGAACAGATCATGCGGGAATTTGCGGGCAAAAAATATATTCGCTTCGGGCATAGCATGGGATCGTTTCTCGTCCGGTTGGCATCGCTTTCTATGGTTCCCGACGCACTGATTATCTGTGGTACCGGCGGTCCGGTGGCGGGTTCGGGGGCAGGAATTGCACTGTGCAGTTTGATAAAGCGCTTGAAGGGCGGGCAATATGTTTCTTCTTTGATAGAAAATTTGATTTTTGGCCGCAGCAATGATCTGTTTTTGGAGGAAAATAACAAAAACGCATGGCTTTGCCGGGATGATAGCTTAAAGGAGGCCTATGCCAAGGACCCCTGGTGTACGTTTGATTTTACTGTAGCAGCCTATGAGGATCTGATTCGCCTTAATAGAGCCGCCAATAGGAAAAAGTGGGTTGATGAGCTTGATAAAAACATGCCGATCATGCTGATTTCCGGCAGTGAGGATCCGATAGGCGGAAACGGAAAAGGCGTAACAGCTGTATATGATCGCTTGAAAGCCTCCGGTGCGAATGTTAAGGTGTTTAAGCTGTATCAAAAAGGCCGGCATGAAATTTTGAATGAGCTCAACAGCGATGAGGTGTTTGCGGATATTCTTGCCTTTGTGAATGAAGTTGCAGAACCATATTTGTGTAGGATTTGTTGAAAGGATTATAGGTGCGTTGTGATATGTTGTGCCTTTTGCTGTATAAAAAATCTGATTTCTATTATGTTATAAGTATGTTATAGGAATGATACCATTTATATTCCGCCGCAGATGAACTGTAAACAGGACTTCCTCTGTGAAAAATGTGGCAGATCGGAACATATAAAGCCTTCCCACGCTCCTGGCTCCCCTTGTCAGGGGAGCTGTCACCGCAAGTGACTGAGGGGTAGTTTTTCTCTCCCTCAGCCTCGCTGGCGCTCGGCAGCTCCCTCGTCAGAGGGAGCCGAGAAAGAGAAATTGCTCGTTTAGCAGAGGGAGCCAAAAGAAGTGGAATAGGTTCTTATTAAAGAAAAGATTATTACGGATAACAAACTTTCATTAATAGGAATTATTTGTGACGAATTGGAACATAAATAAGTCTCCCCGCGTTCCTGGCTCCCCTTGTCAGGGGAGCTGTCACCGCAGGTGACTGAGGGGTAGTGTCA
>URTC01000087.1 GCA_900550765.1 uncultured Clostridia bacterium
TGTTTGCGATCGTTCTCTCAATTACCTTTATCACGGCTCCTAAATTAATGCTGATAAGAAGACCCAAGCCTACAAAAAGCAGCATTGCAGGTATCGTAAAACCCGTAACCGGAATTTTTGCAACCGCCATCACACCAAGAAAGCAGCAGACATCAAAGACCACAAGCATCAGTGCTGAAAGACCGATCTTTACGCCATATTTAACAGCAGCATATACAAGAACCGCCGCTAATATGACCAATGCCGGCCAAACAGAAAGCACAGCCTTGGTATTTAAGGTTCCTGCGGTTTCCGAAAGAACTCCGTCATACTTTAAAAAATATCTGTTGCCCAATTCCTCTTCTATCTTTTCAAAAACGGCCGCAGCATCGGTACCTTCGGGCACAGAAAAGTGAATCAATGCTTTTGTTCCGTTCAGATATTTCTGCTGATAATCATTATAAATCACCTGGTTTTGAACCAAACAATCCGAGGCGCCCGCTTCCAATACAATTTTTTCGATCTCTGCATTATCAAATTCATCATTCAATTCTACAGTTATCATATGTGTCCAAGCCGCATCCAGACCGCGGGTAAATCCGAAAATAAAGCAGCAGGCAAGCAGCAAAACCGCAAGAATCCCGGCACCAATACAAATTCCAGTCGCTTTTTTCATATTACGCACCCCTCTTCAGGCCAAGAATCTTCGGATTCTCCATGCCGATACCTACAAAAATTTTTATAAGAGCCTTCAGCAGCAGGGCACTGGTCAAGCCGGCGATTGCACCGCCGCCTAAAAGTGCTATGCCAAAGTTTCTAACAAGATCACCGCCGCAAAGCCAAAGAAGCAAGCCTGCTGCAACGGGTACCAAAGAAAGCATCAGTATAGTCTTTCCTGCGTTTGCCGCACCGTTTTCAATGGCATCGGCAATACTTTTTCCGGCAGCATATTGCCGTTTAATATTGGAAAGCGTAATCAAATGCATATCTACAATAAGAAGGATCGCTAGTCCCAGTCCGGCAACCGCCGACATATCTACCTGGAGCCAAGTAAAGGTTGCCGTAAAGAAATACAACAGCAATATGGCAATAAAAGAAGAGAGCACAGCAGAAAGTCCCATTCCGCGATATGCAACAACAAAATATGCCGCAGCCAACACAAAGAGAATCAGCGCAGCAATGGCAAAACACATCACAGCATTGGAGCCGGCCTTGCCCTGAAGCAAGACGGTATAATTGCTTTCTGCAGTTATCGTACCCTCGATATTTCCTGAATCAGTACAATATGCCAGCAGCAAAGCATCGGAATAAGAACTGGAAGAAAACCCAATACGCATCTTTCCGTTACGGATAACCTCAGAGCCCTGAAACGTAGCTTTAACGACATCGCTGTCCAATATAACATCAAAATTATACGCACCATTGGAGGTAAGGGTTTTTAAAGTGTTTTTAGCTTCCCCGGTCAAGGTGATTTCCGTATAATACTGCTGCGTTTCATAATCAAACCCTATAAACTTAGCACTTTTTACATCTTTATTGGTAAAAATAACATTTTCACCGTTTTTTACTTCCAGCAAACCGTTATTCTCCAAAATATCCTCAAGGCCTGATACCGTACCGGTTTCCGGAAGAGAAAGCCGCACCTTATCCGTATCCATTCTTGTAACGGTAAAGCCCTCATATCCTACCGCTTTAAGCCTGTCCCGCATAATATCGGCAGCCCGATCGGCAGCTGCAGAAACATCAAACGCAGCCGCATCTTCAGGTGCCTTAATCGAATACACGGCAATCAGTTCCGTACCAATATCACTGCCCTTGCGCAAAACAGTATCTAACTGTTTAAAGCGTGTGGTAATAATCTTCATTCCGCCAAATGCCCATGTTGCCAAAAATGCAACGACAAGCAGCAGGCATATCAGCTTGACAAGATTTTTTATCTTCATTCGGTGCAACTCCTTCTCTAAAAAAACCTTTCGTATCGCAATGCACATAAACGCACATTGTAAAAATCTTTTATATTATATATTAGGAATGTCGATTCGTCAACACCAACGTGTAATATAAATAGAATTTTTTGCCTGTTTTTTATCAGAAAAGCCGCATCTTCACACCGATATCACTTTAACAGATTCACTGCAATAATTCCCGAAAACACCCCTGCTAAAGCGGTAAGCGCCATATCCAGTGCCGTATATATCGTAAAAGAAGCGCCCGCGCCCGACAGTGCAGCTAAACCGAAGCATATTCCCCAATAAATAAGCGCGGTAATTCCGCCGCATACGGCACCTTTTTTACGGATACTCCGGCATACAAGAACCGTTCCTACAATCACACTTATCGCTTTAATAACAATCGCCGCCCCGCTGATCAGCGGAGAAGCCAGATCAATGGTCTTCACAAAAAGTGCAAGCAATGCAATACCAATGCCCGTAAGGATAACCGCCGCAGCAATTCCTTTCAAGAAGGCCAAAAAAATATTTTTCTGATTTTTCATTTTCATCACTCCCTGTCAAAAGTTATGCACAAAACGGCAAAATAATACCCTTGACTCTTTTAAAATATAAACCTCCAGATTACAGGGAGCAGACCTTATCCGCCTGATATGCAAAAACGCGTAAAAAATCTATAGTATGTTTGTATGAACGCACACAGAAAATGTTCTCTGCCAAAAGAGCGGCAGGTTAAAAACATGCCGGGGCAAGACCTGCATTTCCCGCCCCAGTGCATAGGAGATAATTAAGATACCTTTACCGTACGGCATGAAAAAACCGGCTTTCATAACCTGCAAAAAAGTCACGGTGACCACCAGACAGCAGGAAAATGGTTACAAATGAACCGCAAAACGAAACTCTTTGCAAAAAGCGCGGTACAGATGCGCCCCTGGTTGTAAAAAAATCGGAGCAAGCTTTATTCTGCTTGCTCCGACGTGGCGATCCAGATGGGGATCGAACCCACGACCTCTAGCGTGACAGGCTAGCGCTCTAACCATCTGAGCTACTGGACCAAAGAAAAAATTTCTTACCTATATTGGCGGAACTATTATAATATAAAGCGGAAAACTTGTCAATAAAAAAATCATTTACCTGTCCGGACAAGCTATAAAAATTTCCGCCATTTTTCAAAACACAGACGGTCTTTACCGACCGCCTGCATTTTACCAGTCTTCTCCTATTATTTTATCAAAAGCTTCCCAAGCCTCTTTACGATAATACCGGTGCCCTCCGTTGCCGGTGGTTAACATACAGTTTTGCGGCACCCCCGCCGCACGATAAACCTTTTGAATTGCATCAAATGCCTTTTTCACCCCTGCTTCCGGAAAAATGGGGTCTTCTTTGCCGTTTATAACGATCAGCTTTCGGGGTGCAATTGCCGCCGCCATATCCCCCATATCCATATATTTAGCAATGCCCGGAATAAAATTACATTGGCAATGGAACATCGCCGCAATAGAATCGGCAAAGCTGCAGACGGCACAGGAAGGCATGGCTACCTGAATACGGTCATCCATACAAGCGGCATAATAGGTCGTTGTTCCTCCCCCGGAATTTCCTGTACAGAGGATCCGCTGCCCATCGATCGCCGCGTAAGTAAGCGCTAAATCGATCGCCCGCGAAACATCCCAGCAGCGTTCTCCAATCATCGTACGCCCTACCAGCAATGCGTTCATGGCAGTAATATGACAGCGCGGAGCACCGTGATCGTCAAGCTTTGCCACCTTTTCTGTACGCCTTTCCCCCATACCCCGCTGCTCCAAACACAAGGCCGCGTACCCCCGTGAAAGTGCCTGCATTGCAATATCCCGGTCCCCCTGATCCGGCGGATTTCCCGGATAGGGGCGCCCCATAGATACATGCATACCGGTGCTGTGCCCCTGCAGGCATACTGCTAAGGGATACTTCTCTTTATGCATTTTGGGAATACACAAGAGGCACACTGTGCGCACAGCCTTTTCCACGGCAAAATGGATTCTGTATTCTGTATAAGTATCAAACTCTTTCTGATATTCCACTACAGGATCCAGGTCCACCCTTTCAGGCATGTCTCCCAGTAATTCTTCTAATTTTCGATGAATCTGTTGTTTTTGAATCTCAAAATCCTCTGCTTCATCAAAGGCAAGCAGCGGCCGCTGAGCCAAAAGCAAGGAATGTCCCTCATCAGGTGAATACATACCGTTTTCCTCCTAAAAAACAAAGCATACTATACAGATGCAGAGCTCTCTCTCCGCTTCAGCACAGCCCTCCGGTTTTCTCCCGGTCTTTCCCAAAAGATTCGGAACAAAAATTTTCTGTCAACTGAGATTTTTGCTGAAATTCGCAAAAAAAATACGGCAGCCTCAAAGGCATACCGCAGTGACATATTGGTGCCGAAGACCGGGATCGAACCGGTACGGGTATTACTACCCACGGGATTTTAAGTCCCGGGCGTCTGCCTGTTCCGCCACTCCGGCAAAATTACGAAAATTATTATAGCATCCCGCCTTTAAAATGTCAATGGCAAAAATACAGTGCATAAAAATTTCTTAAAACGCTCCGAGCAAATTCTGTTCTCCATCATCCCGCTGTACGGATACTAATCAAGTTATCTATAGAACTGTTTTTCCGAATCCTTTCGTTCTTAAAACCAGGTTTCCGCCGTATTAGAAAACAGTGCATCTTTTCTGATTTCTCCCACTTTACCTGTTTCCATCTGTTTTCTCCTTATCGGCCGTATTTTTTATCAAAGAGAGGTTTTTATCACTTCTCTTTCAAAAAAAATGCAGTATCAAAGCTCTTTGTTTCTCCTTCACTTTAGACGTCCAAAATTTCAGCATTTTATCTAATATCTGCATATATGAATATATAAGGCAAATTCAAGAAGATTCTCTCAGCAATGAATCAGCAGTAAAATTCCCCTTATTTATACAAAGGCTAACTGCAATTTCATTTCAATATGAAATAAAAAGCGTTCCTCTCTGCCCGGAATACAACAGCACTGAAATCAATTTTTATCTAATTCCTATCCCTCAATCTATCCTTTATCAAGATCCTCCTGTTTTTCTTCACATTTTCTTCCGACATCCGTCTACCCGATAATCTTGACCGGAAACATAGGAGGCCTCGTCCGAAGATAAAAACACAACGACCGACGCGCATTCCTCCGGCGTTCCGGCTCTTCCCATAAACGAATGCTCCGGCATAACATTCTCTTCCTCAGTCACATTAATGCTTCCGGGGGAAACCGTATTCACCGTAATACCGTACGGCGCTGTTTCCTTTGCCAACGCTTTTGTAAAAGCAATAACCCCGCCTTTAGTCATAGAATAATCCGCCATATTCGCAATCCCATAGGAGCCCGCCACTGAACCGATATTGACAATCCGGCCATAACGGTTTTTTATCATATGCGGAAGCACCGCAGAAACACAATACATTGTTCCCAAAATATTGACCTCAATCTTCTTTTTCCACTCTGCGGAAATTGACTGCATAAAGGGCTTCCAGGTATTATATATTCCTGCATTATTAATCAAAATATCTATTTTCCCAAATTGCTTCGCAGCGTCTGCTACCGAAGAACGGACAGCCTCCTCATCTGTAACATCCAGCACATAGGTTTGCACATCTGTTCCATAGTTTTTTACAATCGCCGCAGTTTCGCCAAGGCCGTTTTCATCAATATCTGCTAACGCCAATCCGCAGTTCTGTTTAGCTAATTGTACAGCGATAGCCCGGCCTATGCCATGGGAGACCCCTGTAACAAATGCACTCTTGCCATTAAAATTCATTTGCTCTTCCTCCTTTTTTATATAATATTTTAAGGCCGCCCAAAATACAATACCAAATTCTATTTAATATACAACCAAAACTATCTTTAACATTCCTCCGGTATGGCGTCAATAAAATCCCCGGACTGCGCATCCGGGGATTTCAGAAATTCTTTTCAAAATCAACTGATTTCATTAAGAACAGTTATTTTTTATTCTTTTTATTTTATACATTAAAAACTGATTTCCTAAAAATCTTTTTCAACCACGAAAAAAGAAACGCTCCCACCCAAAGCACAAAAGCCGCCAAAACGCCGGCCAGCAGGCAAAGCAAAATATCATCAGCACGTATTGACCGCCATACCAGTTCAGAAGTAGGTACAGGGAACATGCAGATATTACGATAAAACTTCCAGCTTACAAACACCACATTTGCAAAAGCCGCAATACTCCCAGCAGACGCGCTCACCAAATAATAAGCCAGCGCAGAAATCCTGATTTTTTTCTTACAAGATACCGCAAAAGAGCCAAAACTGCCGCTGCAAGCAAGGCAGGCCAAGCGATACGCCCGTCATTTCCCGCGGCCGCCCAAAAGGATTCCTTTTGCCAAAAAGGCGTAAAATATTGTCCCTCGCCTGCCAATGTACTGCAATTTATCTGGGCATCCAAAAGAGTGCCATACAAAATAAATAACAAAAAAAGAGGTACGATAAAACACAAAAATTCCTTAAATTTTTTCATTCTTCCACCGCCTTTTATTTATTGCAACACGCGTTTGCATGACAGACAAGGCTTTTACTGCAAAATTTACGTTTTTACGGTTTCAATCGCTTAGCATACTAAAAAATTTTCAATACTTTCTTTCTCTATCTTCCTCATAAATCGATGCCGCATATATTCGCCGTTTTTCTACTCATGCTTTAATTTCCGCTATCCTGCAGTTTCCCCGCTTCCCGCGCATTTCCGTGCGATTTTATAAAAAGCTTTCGAATCCATGATAAAAGAAGACTTCCCACCCAAAACACAAAGGCCGCCAAAACACCGGCCTGCAGGCAAAGCAAAATGTCATCAGCACGTATCGACTGCCATACCATTGGCCAATTAGCATATAAAGTACAACTCCTAAACATCAAAAAAAGCCAAGTAAAAAGCAACATATTTCCTAATGCCGCGACGCTGCCAGCCGCCGTACTCACCAAATAAT
>URTC01000088.1 GCA_900550765.1 uncultured Clostridia bacterium
TTCGGGGCTTCTGCTCTGCGGATAATCGAAAAAGAGACGGAAAGCCTATGTAGGAAACGGGGAATCGGTAAGGCTAAGGCACAGCAGATCGGTGAATCATTCGGGCAGCTGGTGGGAGCACAGCGTACGGTCATGTTTTTGCAGAAATTCGGTGTTACGCCTAACTTGGCGCTTAAGATATTTTCTTTTTATGGAGAACATACGATAGAAACCTTGCAGACAAATCCATATTTAATGGTGGAGGATATTGATGGCATTGGTTTTTTGACTGCAGATAAGATCGCGTCCGGTATGGGATTAGCTCAGGACTCTCAATTTCGTATATGTGCAGGCGTGCATCATTGCTTGAAAGAGGCAGGAAACGAGGGCCATACGTTTCTGCCGGAGGAAGTGCTGTGCCAAAGGGCGGCAGTGCTTTTGGGGACGGAAGTTCAACGAGTGCGGGACTCCTTGCTGACTTTAGCGTCGAAACAGCAGGTTGTTATTCGTGAAGTAAAGAATGATCGGGCGGTTTATCATCCTCAATTCTTTTATGCCGAGGCTTTAATTGCGGGAGATTTGCTTTTACTGCAGCACTCGATTGAAACCGAGCCGGAAAAAGATATTGACCGTGAGATCGACAGCTTTGAAGCGTCAAAGCATATTGTTTTGGCGCAAAAACAGCGTTGTGCTGTTTTACAGGCGATTAACAACGGCATTTGTATTATTACCGGGGGTCCCGGTACTGGTAAGACGACAACATTAGATTGCATTCTGAATTTGTTCCGCCGCCGGGGCATTGAGATCGCTTTGGCGGCTCCTACGGGGAGAGCTGCTAAAAGAATGGCTGATGCCACGGGAGAGGATGCTAAAACGATCCATCGCTTGCTGGAATATACGAAGACTGAAAATGGCTTCATCTTTAAAAGGAATAAGGAAAATCCGTTGGAATGCGGCGTTTGTATTGTGGATGAGGCTAGTATGATCGATATTTTTTTGATGCATGCGCTGCTGGAAGGACTGAAGAAAGGAACAAGGCTGATTCTTGTGGGAGATGCCGATCAGCTGCCTTCGGTAGGAGCGGGAAACGTTTTGGCGGATATGATTGCCTCCGGAGTATTTCCCGTTGTTGCGCTGACGGAAATCTTCCGGCAGGCGGCAGAAAGTACGATCGTGACCAATGCACACCGCATTCATAAGGGAGAGATGCCGATTGTAAATCGGCCCGGCGGGGATTTCTTTTTGGACAGAAAGAACAGTGAGCCGCTGATTGCACAAACGGTGGTAGATCTGTGCCTGCGCCGGCTGCCGGATACGTATGGCATCGATCCGCTGCGCGATATTCAGGTGCTTACCCCTATAAAAAAAGGAGTGTGCGGAGTTTTTCATTTGAATAAACTGCTTCAGGAAGCGCTGAATCCTAAGGCAAACGGCAAAAAAGAATATGTCAGCGGGGAGAATGTTTTTCGCTGTGGGGATAAAGTTATGCAGATTCGCAATAATTATGAACGTCCGTGGACTATGTTTGAGGAAAAAGGTGTGCTGCTCTCGGGCTGTGGGATGTTTAACGGCGACTGCGGCGTTATTGATGCAATCGATCAGGAGGCACGGAGAATTACGGTACAATTTGAAGACGGCCGTATCTGTATTTATGAATTTGCCGAGGCTGAAGAGCTGGTTTTGGCTTATGCGTTAAGCGTACATAAAAGTCAGGGATGCGAGTTTCCTTTTGTAGTTATGCCGCTTCCCTTAGGCGGAATGCGTATTATGACAAGAAATCTTTTTTATACTGCGGTTACGCGTGCCAGTAAAATGGTGGTGCTGTGCGGAAATGAGCGTACGGTGGCGTCAATGGTACAGAATACGGAAACACAAAAGCGGTATTCTGCTTTAGATGTGCGTTTAAAAATGGGGCGCACATTGCTGTAATCGACAGCTTTTTACATAAATATTAAAAAATTTTTAATGTTTTTTATAAAAAAGAGGTTGCATTTGGTTTTTTGTTGTTGTATAATAAGGATGTTGACGAAGAGTTTATAATGGAATTATGGAGTACCTGCGAGCTTTTTACTTGATTGTTCCCATTGACCCAGTATAACTTGCACGTGCAACAAAAATTTTAATGGGGGACATATCAATGTACGGAGACAAGACATTAATCTGCAAAGAGTGCGGAAAAGAATTTACGTTCACGGCCGGTGAACAGGAATTCTATGCTGAAAAAGGACTGAAGAATGAGCCCGGTCGCTGCCGCGAATGCCGTCAGGCAAAACGCAATGCGCAGCGTGGACCCAGAGAGATGTTCGACACTGTTTGTGCAGAGTGCGGCGCACCTACCCAGGTACCTTTCCAGCCCAAGGAAGATCGTCCTGTGTACTGCGACGCTTGCTTTAAGGCTCGCCGTTCATAATTCTGCGATACTTAAGCAAAAACTGTTTCGGCGATTGCAGCAAAGAAATGGTTAAAAAGATGGATAGCTGGCTATCCATCTTTTTTTTGTAAAAATAATTTTTTCGTTGAAAGCACACTGCAAAAAGGCCCGTCTCTGTTGGAAAGACGGGCATGCTTTTGCTTTTTTATGAGCGTACAACGATGATAGAAGAGTAAGGCGGCATTTCCAGATGATATACATCTTTCGCTTCAACGATATCACCGGTACGGTTGTCGATAATTTGAAGGGTACCCTCGCCGGAAATTGTAACCTGATTAGCCTGCGGAGAACTGTTGAGAATGTAGTAGATTTCTTCGCCGTCTTTTGTATACCGGCTGACGAACAAGGTATCCTGCTGTGTACTGGTTGCTTTTAATTCATAGCTTACCGCAGCGATTGTTTCCGCTAAAGCATCCTGACTGATTGAAATTGCTTTTGCAAGCGCCTGTACGCGGTCATGTTCCTGCATTGTTTCTCCCATCTGCGGTTTTTGCTGCGCCCAAATCAGCTTGCCGCCGGCTTGTTCAAAGGCCAGAAGCTTTTCTAAAATATCCAGCGGCAGTACGGAAACACAAGGCATCAGCATAACGTTTATCGTTACGCCGTTGCAGGAGAGCGTGCCGTCTTTTCCGATTACGGCTTCCCGCATCCATTGATGATCTACCAGCGTGTTATCCAGCTGATGCTGGTATAAACCCAAGGTAAGATTCTTCATGCAGTTTTGTATTTCATGAATTGCCGGCGCAAAATCGCCGCAGTTTCCGTGAATAGGTGTATGCAGTGCCTGGGCAGATTCAATGGGATAATACATACCGATCCTGCCGTCCCAGGAAGCATTGCGCAGCATATAGGCAATACGGGCAAAATAATCGGTATATAATCTGAGATTTTCGCCGAGCCGTTCTGCACTTAGGTAGGAGTTGATGTGGGTAATGCCTGAGAAGAAAATCAAATCCATGGTTCCGATTTCCTGTTCAATGGTAAAGTCCGGTTTTCCATCTCTTTGAACAGGGCAGATTTCTACCATAACCCGTTGAGGTCTTCCGGCAGCACGGGCGGCGGAGCCGACAAATTTAGCCGCCATCATGTAGTGGAAAGCCGCGTTTTTAAACTCTTCGGGGTCGCCGGTCAGAATATCCACACAGGGCCAGCTCATATTGCGCAGGCAGGCAAATAAGTCGCCGTTCATTACAACGTGGAACCCGATACTCTCCTCTAAAAGGTTATGGCCGGAGAATTTCATATTGTGCGCGGCGCACCATTCGTTGATTTGCTTAAAGAAGCCATCCACTACCATCTTGGCTACAGTTTGTTCAAAGTGAACGCGAACGGTTTTATCCAGGACCTCTTCCCCTTCGAACAGGCGGTGCAGGTGCGGCATCAGATCATAGCCGTGCATCTGTTCATATACCTGGGGCAGTTCAGTCTGCCAGGGGTGGTTGGCATAGGGATAATCTTCTGAAACATTGATGTAGCCGCTCATTAAGCTGGGCTCATCCGTAAATACGGCGTCGATGCGCTCACCGATATTCGGGATTTCCTGCGCATATTTTTCATAGGTGTTATGGATGAATTCGCCGATGGCCGCTTTATCCATAATATTGGGGTAATGCCGGGGATACCAGCCGCATTTTTCCGCGTGGCTGCCTTCAAAAACAACTCTCTGGGCAAAGGCATAGAGCGTCCAGCTGCCCGAAACTCCGGCAAATTTCACAGTTTGTTCAGACCAGTCTGCCTGCAGCTGTGTGCCATTTTGGTCAATGGCGTAAGCATATAAGAATTTTTCCAGCTTTTCATCAAGCGGAAGGGAGACCGGAATGGTTCCTTCGCCCTGCTGCTTGATGCAGACAATACCGCGCGCTTCATATTCCGGATGATCCTTTAGCGTAAGCCCGTCGGCCGAACCGCTGGGATATCCCTTTTCATCATAGAGCCATAGCTTTAAGCCGGACTGTTCACAGTCATACAGGACTTTGTTGATAAAATCAAAATCATCCTGATTACAGAGATAATCTCCATGGGAGTCTACCGCGTGCCAGGGAACGTTTGTAACGACACCGCCTACGCCGCCGTCACAGTACATTTTGATGCGCTGGGGATGGTTGGTGCCCCAATCATGGGTAAGCATGTGAAGCCGGTATTCGGCATCCTGGTTTTTTAATTTGGTTTGGTCCAGTTTCATGGGGAAGTGTTCCTTTCTTGTTTTGCTCTTTTATTCCATAGCAAGCTGCTAATAGAAGCGAAAATAAAATTCTACTTGGATAAATACTGTTTTAACGCCTGCAGACGGCTGTTGTTCGGAATATTTTTGCCGTTTTCCTGAAGGGGATTGCCTGCTTCGTCCACGGTAACCGTAGGGCAGAGCCATCCGCCTTCGTCGTGCTCGTTCCAGGCATAAATTATCAGGGCCTTGGCAGGGCAGGCCGCCTCATGCGCCTTTATCCACTGCACACAGTCATCCAAATGTTTAACAATTTCTTCCGGGGTAGCCGTCGGCACACTGCTGACATGATCAACTTCGCCGCCCCAGGAAATGGGATTGTCGCCGTGCGGCCGGGGATCCCATCCGGTGGAAACGCAGGGAATCATATCCATGTTTTCCTCAAGCCCGCGTTCCCAGCGCTGCCGGCCGTTTTGGGCCATTTGGGCAAACGGTATTTCATCGCCGAACAGGGCATAGTCGGAAATCGCGTTGCCGTCCATCTCCTTTGCGTGGGCCGGGCTGCTGCCCATTAGTGCAAGATAGGGCTGCTTATATCCTTTCTGCCGGCAGGTTTCCCGTACAAAATTTACCTTGCTGCGGATGTCAGCTTCGGTATAAACAAAAAGAAGCGGTCGGCCGTCGGGGATTTTAAAGTAAAAATCCTGCTGAAACAGCTCGATGAGCTCTAACATTTCCTCTTGGTCGTTCGGAATACTGATGCTTGCAAGTTTTACTTTGTTTCTGTATCTGCTTTGGGTGTGAAAGCGCCGTGCCCAGGACATTTCAGATTGATTGGAATACCAGCAGTAGGCAAAATAATCAATACCGGCGTCGGCGGCCATTAAAATTTCCTCATCAAATTGTTCCTGCGTATAATCCGGGAGAATAACCGGGCCGTTGATATAAAGCTTGGCAAAATAAGGCGCTCGGAAGTGATATTTGGCAGGAGTCAGCGTACGGCAGACTTGTGCGCCTACATGGGAAGCGCCGACGTTGCGTGTTTCACAGTCCGGCGAAACCCAAGCGTCCCAGCGGATAGCGCCGATAGAAATACCGTCTTTCATAAAAAACCTCCGTTTTTTGCGCGTGCGAAAAAAGAATTTCGCCGCCTTTCAACTTTTTCCCATTATAGCATATCCCCAAAGGCAATGCAAGAGGGAAAATATTTTTCAAAGGGAAGTTTTTTTGTTCCTGTACCGTGCTTTTTATGTAGCGAGAACGACTGGATTTTTATTCTTTTGCCGGATATTTTTCTGCATTTTTTACTGTCTTTTTTTCTACCGCATGTGAAAGATCAATAGTAAAGTGCATACACAAGCGGCATACATACCAAAAAATATCGGCAAGTTCTTCCTGTAGGTGTTCAAATTCCGTAAAATCCTGCTTTACGGTATCGGCCGCATCCGAAGGAAGCCACATAAAAATTTCGGTTAATTCGGCGGCTTCCACGGAAAGCGCCATGACTAAATCCTTTGCGTTTTCATTTTCCCGCCAGGCACGGGCGTCGCAAAAATCCTGAATGTGCTTTTTTAATTGAGCCAAGGTAGCCGTGGTATCGGTCATAGCTACTCCCAACTGAGCAGCCCCTGCTGCTCCATAAAAGCATCGTGATATTCAAAATAGAGGTCGATTAACTCGGCCAGCATGGCGGCATCAAATTCGGGCCGGGCATTAGAAATATGCTCTATAATAAAATCAAAGGCATCGTCTTCATCGTAGTATTCATCGGTAAAGCCGTCGTCCTTGATAATTCCGGCCTGTACCATAAAGTCCACGTCATAGGTCAGCGCCAAATTAAAAATCTCGCGTGCCGCGGTAAGATCAGCATCGGGTTTATCTGCCTTTAAACGGTCCAGCATATACATAAGAGTTTGATCGTCAAAACCGGTCATTTTTCTATCATCTCCTCAAAATTCTGCAAGGTTTGTTCAAATACTTTCATACCGGATAACACAGTATCCGGCTTGGATAGGTCAACACCGGCAATCTTTAAAAGCTCTACCGGAAAATCGCTGCCGCCGCTGGATAGAAAACGCAGATAGTTTTCCACTGCCGGCGCACCCTTTTGCAGAATATTTTCCGCAATGGCCACTGCTGCAGAAAAGCCGGTGGCATATTGATATACGTAAAAACAATTATAAAAATGCGGGATTCTCGACCATTCGGTTTCAATGTATCGGTCAGTTTCCACGGCATCACTGTAATAAAGCTTGTTCAGCTCGCCATAGGTGGAATTCAGCCAGTTTACCGTCAGGCTTCCGCCGTCTTCAGCTCTTTTATGCGCCGCACGTTCA
>URTC01000089.1 GCA_900550765.1 uncultured Clostridia bacterium
GGAAATCCGCCCTTTTTGGCCATAGCAGAAAACGGGACCTAAACAGACATCCAACAATCCCGCGATTGCCGGTCGGAGTCTCGCTCGGACGGCCGTTTCGTCGTACCAGTTCTCGGTTTCGACGATTTTGGGACAAGAAGGAACATGGACATGACATGTGATGATGATGGAAGTGTCTTTCACTTCGGTGATTTTGCCGGGTGATTTCAGGCGCCGGATACTTTTTTCCGCATCGGATCGAAAGTGTTAGCTCATCCTGTGAAAGTGCATAGAGACTGTCTTGCTGAAAAGCATGCATAAAGAAATCCATCCTTTCTTTTTATAAAAACCGGCTGACGGCACCGGGCAATAGAATAAAAAAGAATAGTTTTTATGTTAAAAGAATCCTTTCCTCCTGTGCGGATACAGCATATCGGGAAAACTTCTTTATCAGGAGGCATAACGATGTGCTGCGCATTTACGGCGGGATGAGAAATCACGCAAAAACACGGAAAAAATAAACCGGAGTAAAGATATTACCCCGGTTTGGTGGAGATAGGCGGACTCGAACCGCTGGCCTGTTACATGCGAAGCAACCGCTCTACCAACTGAGCTATATCCCCAAAGCAATGCTATTATAGCATAAAAATAAAAAAAAGCAACTAAAAAATAAAAAAATTATGGGGGATTTTATCAGCAGGAAAGAGCAGGAATGAGGGAAATAAAGCATGGAGCCGTTATGGTTAAACATAGCATAAA
This sequence comes from uncultured Clostridia bacterium, assembly GCA_900550765.1. Taxonomy (GTDB): domain Bacteria; phylum Bacillota; class Clostridia; order Christensenellales; family QALW01; genus UMGS1322. Next base: position 739 of record URTC01000089.1, read on the forward strand.
GGAAAAGAAAGAACTGTTTTGTATTTTTTGGCAAAAGTCAGTTTTTTGACGATTTATGTATACGAAAATACAAGCTTATGTTATAATAAATAAAAATATATTGTCTTAACAAGGGAGTAGGGGCTGCTTATGAAACTATTTATGAAAATATTGAGTTTGCTGTCCGCGTGTCTGCTTTTGGCGTGCGGCTGTGCTGAGAATCCGCAGAAAGCTGCTGCTACGATCTATTGTATTAATGAACAAAAAGACGGATTGACGCAAAAACAGATTGAGGTTGGCGAGCTTTCGGCGCAGGGATTGATCGATGCGCTTTCGTCTGCAGGGGTTCTTTCTTCGTCAATAACGGTGCATAATTTTCAAAAATCTGTTTCTACTGGGGCGGAAAGTACAATTCGGCTGGATTTAAGCATTGAGTTCAGCCAGTATATAGCCGACAAAAGTGCGACGGAGGAAGACTTGATTATGGGCTGTGTTGCCAATACTTTTTTGAGCAATTACGGCGCAGACAGGATCTTTATTACGGTCGAGGATCAGATTATTAAAACGGATCATTTTGAATATACCCAAGAGCTTTCGTTTTATGAATTTTCCGGCGGAAAATTGATAACGCCTCAGCCGGGGACAGAAGGCCCTGTGATGCCTACCCCAAGCAGTACACCTGCCCCTACACCATCACGGGATCCGGGGAAAAAACAGGTGGCGTTTACTTTTGATGATGGACCGCATGCAGAATATACAGTAAAAATTGTGGATAAGCTTAAGGAATATGGCGCTTCTGCTACGTTTTTTATTGTAGGCAACCGTGTAAATTCCGATTCTACCCGCAATGCACTCCGCTATGCTGCAGAAAACGGATGTGAGATAGGAATTCACGGTTATACGCACAAAGTTTATTATAATAAATGTACCGATGAGGAATATCAGATGGAGTTGGAGGAAACTGCAAAGGTGATTGAGGAATGCATTGGCAAACGGCCTACCTTGATGCGGCCCATCGGTGGTAATATTACGAAAGAACGGATCGATAGCTGCCCCTATTCGGTAATTTTTTGGAATGTGGATTCTGAGGATTGGAAAAATAAACAGCGGGGAAGCGAGGAGGAGGCTGCGCAGAATATACAAACGATTGTGCAGAATGTGATGAGTACTGTGGGAGATGGCAAAATTATTTTAATGCATGAAATCTACCGTAATTCGTATGAGGCTTTCTGCATCATTCTTGATGAACTGTATCAGCAGGGATATGAAGTAGTTTCAGTTACCGAACTCATTGGTGCCGATACAATAAAGCCCGGTCAAAAATACAGCTGCCGGTAAAATTTTTAGGAAAGATACCGGTCAGGCAGTATTGTGCAGGGCCCCTTCTGCAAGGAATGGGGAACATTTGCAGTGAAATTATTGCTTATTTTTTCTTGCCAGGAATATCCTGGCAAGTTTTTTTGTATTGCAATGCGGCAGGAAGCTCTTAATCTGGATTGCTTAGAATACGGCAGAACAGACATTTGCAAGGCGGGGATTTCCGAAAAAATTTTGTTGTATTTGTTCCGCCGGCTGCATACACTAACGACAGCTTGCTGCTGTTCCGTATATCCGATAGGAGAAATATTTTTTAAAAAAGAAATAGCAGCCTTCCTAAACTACAAGGAAGTCTGCTATCTTTTTTTTCGGACGTTTTTCTGCCTTTTGTTATTTGATCAGGTCGCTTAAATAGGTTTGCGGATTGACAATTGCTCCGTCACTGTATACTTCAAAATGCAGATGCGGTCCGTCATCTACTTCGGCTGCTGCCGAAGTGCCTACTGCGCCGATCACTTGGCCCCGCAGCACGGTTGCGCCTTCGGCAATGCCGTTGGCCAAACTGTCCAGGGAAGCATAGACCGTTTGATAACCGTCGTCATGGTCAATGGTTATGGTTAGACCCATCAGATCATCTTCCTCAACCTTGGTTACTTTTCCGTCAAGTGCGGCAAATACTTCAGCTCCCTGTTCCGCGGCAATATCCAGTGCGGTATGCGTGGCCCAGTGCTTCAGCGTGCTGGAATATACCAGCATGTCCGCGGCGTAGCCTTTTAGCACGTTGCCTGAGGATACGGGAAGCAGCATTTTTTGTGCTACACTTACATTGTTTGAGGTTTGCGTATCTGTTTTGTCGTTGCCGGTCTCAGTATTATTTTTATCGGCGCTGTTGTCGTCCGGCACTACCTGTACGTCGGTTCCGGTCTGTGCCGAGTCAGTGGGCGTAGGAGCAACCACTACGGGTATTTCCTCCTGGGGCTGCTTGTTTGTCAGCGATACCGCCGCAGTAACAGCAATTACTGCTACACAGCATACTGCTGCGGCCGCGCATATTCTTTTTATTGTGGTCTTTTTTAAGTCAGCCTTGCCCGATTTGTCTTTGATCGATCCAAGATTCATTATTTAACACCTCCGTTGATTATTTTTGCCCCATGCAGGTAAAATATACAAAAAAATATTAAATAATGGTGAATAAATGTCAAAGAAATTATTTTGCCGATATAGACAGGCAAATTTGGTTTTGCTACAATAGGAATAAAGTAAATAACAAGTAGGAGGCTGCCGGCAAATGGGAAAAGAAAATTTTACAAAAAGCAAAATGATCAGTGATTTTGATTTGTATCTTGCCTGCGAGGGGACCCATCGGAATTTAGATGAGGTTTTAGGCGCACGGCCTGTGTTCAACAGTACCGGATTGATTGACGGATACTATTTTTCCGTATGGGCGCCTCATGCCAAAGGCGTGAGTGTGGCAGGAGATTTCAATGCCTGGCAGGCAGGCGCCGCTCCGATGACGCGTATTCCCGATACTGACTTTTGGGAAACTTATGTGGAGGGGGTGCAGACGGGGGCTTTATATAAATATTGCATCTTGACGCAGGATGACCGCATATTATATAAGGCCGATCCGATGGCCAGATACAGTGAGCTGCGGCCTATGACCGCCTCGCGCACCTATACCGATTCTTACCGTTGGCATGATCTTCAGTGGCGAATCCGCCACAGCGCCCCGCCGGAAAGAAACGAGCCGATGGCTGTTTATGAGCTGCATATGGGTTCCTGGATGCGCGGCCATGACAATGCGATGCTCTCTTATCGGGAGGTGGCCGACGCGCTTGTACAGTACATAAAAGAAAATCATTATACGCATGTGGAACTGATGCCCATTGCCGAGCACCCTTTTGACGGTTCCTGGGGCTATCAGGTTACCGGATATTACGCGCCTACCTCGCGCTACGGCACTCCGGAGGATTTTAAATATTTTGTAGATACCATGCACGGCAGTGGGATCGGTGTGATCCTTGACTGGGTACCGGGTCATTTTCCAAAGGATGAACATGGCCTGCGGTGTTTTGACGGCCTGCCTTTGTATGAAAGCACTTCCGGTATGGACCAGGCTCAGTGGGGAACCCTGCAGTTTGATTTTTCTTCCCCTATGGTGCGGCAGTTCCTAACGGCAAACGCATTATTCTGGCTGAAAGAGTATCATATCGACGGTCTGCGTGTCGATGCGGTGAGCAGTATGCTGTATTTGGATTACGGCAGGCAAGAAGGACAGTGGCAGCCGAATTGTTACGGCGGCCGCGAAAATCTGGCGGCAGTGGAATTTATCAAAACGCTCAATTCGGTAGTGGCGGAGGAATTTCCCGGAGTGATGATGATCGCTGAGGAATCGGGGGATTTCCCCAAGGTTACGCATCCGGTGGCTGAGGGCGGCTTGGGCTTTACTTATAAATGGAATATGGGGTGGATGAACGATACGCTTGCTTATATGCAGACCGATCCTGTATACCGCAGCGGTATGCATAATAACATGACCTTTTCCATGATGTATGCTTATAACGAGCATTATATCCTGCCGATTTCCCACGATGAATGTGTGCACGGAAAGAAGAGCCTGCTGGATAAAATGTACGGAGAATATTATCAAAAGTTTGCTTCCGAAAAAGCCTATTTAGGGTATATGTTTGCACATCCGGGTAAAAAGCTGCTTTTTATGGGCTGTGAGATTGGGCAGTTTGTGGAGTGGCGGTATTATGAGCAGATTGAGTGGAAGCTTTTGCAGTATGAAACACATCGCGGTCTATATTTGTTTGTAAAGACACTGCTTAGACTTTACCGCGAGCATCCCGCCCTTTGGGCACAGGACGATACTTGGGAGGGCTTTGAGTGGATCAACGCAGAGGATGCGGCACAGAGTGTACTTTCTATGGCTCGTTTCGGCGGAGGGGAAACGATGATAGCAGTTATCAATATGACGCCTGTGGAACGGTTTGACTATTGGCTGAAGGCGCCTGTGGCGGGAAGGTATACCTTATTGCTTAACAGCGATGAAAAACTCTACGGCGGTGAGGAAACGGCGGTTCTTAAAGAGCTGGTTACCGATGAGGATTCTTTGGAATTCCCGCACCGTCTCCGAGTGACGCTTCCGCCGATGTCCGTGCTGTTTTACAGGCTTGACGATTAAATTTTTGCTTGGAGGATTTCCCCATGTACAGCAGTGAATGTGTAGCTATGCTGCTTGCCGGCGGCCAGGGAAGCAGGCTCGGCGCACTTACAAAAGAGATCGCAAAACCGGCGGTACCCTTTGGCGGCAAATATAAAATCATTGATTTTCCGCTGAGCAATTGCGCCAACTCCGGCATTTACACGGTAGGCGTACTTACGCAGTATCGGCCGCTGGAACTGAACACCTATATCGGCAGCGGTCAGCCCTGGGACATGGACCGACTGCGCGGCGGTGCTTTTGTACTGCCCCCTTATGTAAAGGGAAAGACCGGAGAATGGTATAAGGGAACGGCAAACGCTATTTACCAAAACGTGCCGTTTATCGAGCAGTTTTCGCCGGAATACGTGTTGGTGCTCTCGGGCGATCATATCTATAAAATGGATTATCGGCGAATGCTCAATCAGCATAAGGAAAAAGGAGCCGATGCTACAATTGCGGTATTTAATGTTCCCCTTGAAGAAGCAAGCCGCTACGGCATTATGAGTACCGATGAAACCGGAAAGATCTATGATTTTACCGAAAAGCCCGAAACTCCTTCCAGTACGCTGGCCAGTATGGGCGTGTATATCTTTTCCTGGAAAATTTTAAAGGAATATTTAAAGGCGGATGAAGAAAATCCTGCTTCTACCAAGGATTTCGGCAAGGATGTGATTCCTGCGATGCTGAAAGACGGTCTGAACATGTACGCCTATGCCTTTGAGGGCTATTGGAAAGATGTTGGTACCGTTTACAGCCTGTGGGAGGCCAATATGGATATGCTGGGAACCCGCCCGCTGCTGAATCTTTATGATGAACACTGGTGTATTTATTCGCGCAACGAGGGTCTGCCGGGGCACTATATTTCTCCCAGTGCAACGGTGAAGAACAGCTGCATTACCGAGGGCTGCAAGGTTTACGGTACCGTAGAACACAGCGTATTGTTCTCCGGCGCTGTCATTGAGGAGGGGGCCGCAGTCAAAAATTCTATCGTACTGCCCTATACAGTCATTCGCAAAAATGCCGTGGTAGAAAGAGCGGTGATTTCCAACCATTGCGATATTGGTTCTAATGCCGTAATCGGCAGTGAAGATCCTAACGTTCCGTGGGTAAAGAATAAAATGTGTACACATGGGATCACTTTGATCGGTGACCGTGTGACTGGTGGCCCGGGAATACGGATCGGTACGGAGATGATGGTGGAGCAGGACATTTTAGGAGGTGAAGCACAGTGAATGATACCTTGGGAATTATTATGGCCGGCAACAGCGGGCCGGAGCTGGGCGAAATTACGCGCAGCCGTCCCATGGGAGCGGTACCGGTAGCCTCACGATATCGGCTGGTAGATTTTATTCTTTCCAATATGGTCAACTCCGGGATCACTACGGTCGGGATCATCACGAAAAGCAACTACCAGTCGCTGATGGACCATCTCGGCAGCGGTAAGGACTGGGACCTGGCGAGAAAGACGGGCGGGCTTATTCTGCTGCCGCCTTTCGGCGCACAGGAAAACGACGTTTTATACCGCAACCGCCTCGAAGCGCTCAAAGGCGCGATGGGATTTCTGAACCGCCGCAATGAAGAATACGTAGTTCTCTGCGACTGCGACGGCGTATATCGCATGGATTTCAGTGACGTTATCGAATATCACGAAAA
>URTC01000090.1 GCA_900550765.1 uncultured Clostridia bacterium
CTGGATGCTTCTGCGGCGGATTTTATCAAGGGAACGCCCGCAAAGGATGGAGATTTTGATACGGAGTTTCTGGATTATATCTTAGCCGTAAAAGTAGTTGAAAACGTCCAGGAGGCGGTGGCGCATATTACGGCCCATTCTACCGGGCACAGCGATGCGATTGTGACCCAAAGCGACAGTGCAAGGGAATTTTTTATTAAAACGGTGGACAGCGCTGCGGTATATGTAAATGCTTCTACCCGCTTTACCGACGGCGGGGAGTTCGGCCTGGGCTGCGAAATGGGCATTTCTACCCAAAAGCTGCATGCCCGCGGACCGATGGGTTTGTGCGAGCTGACGACGTATAAATATGTGATATGCGGCAGCGGCCATATCCGCTGAAGTAAAATTTTACGTTTACGCAAGGAGTTTTTTATGAAATACGGTTTTATTGGTACAGGAAATATGGGTTCGGCGCTGGCAAGGGCTTTGGTGAAGGCAGTGGATGCAAAAGACGTGCTGCTGGCAGATTTTTTGCCCGAAAAAGCAGAAGCCCTGGCAAAGGAACTGGGTGCGCACAGCGGCAGTAACGAAGAGGCGGTTCGGCAGTGCGACCGGATTTTTTTAGGCGTAAAACCGCAGAGAATGGCCTCGGTTTTAGGAGAGCTGGTACCGCTTTTGCAGGAGCATAAGCCGCTGCTGATCTCCATGGCTGCAGGAGTAGAGATTCAAACGGTTCAAAAGCTGGCGGGAGGTTCCCTGCCGGTGATCCGGATTATGCCCAATACGCCGGTGGCCTTGGGACAAGGAATGGTGCTGTATTGCTGCAATGAGCTGGTTCCTTCCCAAACGCTGGATTCTTTCCTTGATGATATGCGTTTTGCCGGACGGCTGGATTGTCTGGAAGAGAATTTAATAGATGCCGGCTGCGCGGTTTCCGGATGCGGTCCGGCGTATATGTATCTGTTTGCCGAGGCCTTGGCCGATGGTGCGGTGGCCTGCGGTCTTCCGCGGGAAAAGGCCCTGACCTATGCGGCCCAAACCATGGCCGGCGCTGCGGCCATGCTTTTAGAAACAGGCCAGCATCCGGGTCAGCTGAAGGACGCGGTTTGTTCTCCCGCGGGTAGTACAATTGAAGGCGTAAGCGCCTTAGAGACAGGCGGTTTGCGCGCCGCGGCGATCTCTGCGGTAAAGGCCGGGTTTGAAAAGAGCCGCACGCTGGGTAAAAAATAGAATGTAAACCGGCTGTTTTGGGAGGGCTGCAGAGCGTATAGGCTAACGGTTAAAATTTTGCTTTGACGTTCTTTGCCGGAGGGAGAGTTCGTACAGCAAGCTCTAATTTTTACAGCATATTTTATGTGCGAACGTGATGCTTAAGTACTGTCATTTGTTTTGCTTCCCGGGCGGCCTGCCTGCGATTCCGTTTTCTTTCTTTTATGAACATAATGCGGGCAATGCATGAAAATTTTATTCTTAAATGTATTGAAACGACATAAAAAATACTTGACAAAACCTCGGCTTTCTCCTATAATATCGGCGTTATAGGTAATGCGAGTGTGCTGGAACTGGCAGACAGGCATGACTAAGGATCATGTGTCGACAGACGTAAGGGTTCAAGTCCCTTCATTCGCACCACGTCGCCGTAAGCAATATACAGCTTGCGGCGATTTTTTTTGAAAAAGCACAGGGTTCCCTTATAAGGATACTCTCCGAATTTAGCTTGCTGTTAAGTTCTTTCCGGCCGCAAAGAGTTTGTTTTCGGGCAGTTCGACGGGAGTACGCAGCGGAATTGTTTTTGTTTAACAATGGAAATTACGGCAGCTTCGGCTGCGGAAAGAAGGGGTGTCTATGCACGAGGTTGTTGCCCAGCGACAGTTTGATCCTCTTTATATCTGGCTGGATATCGGATTTTTATGTTTATTTGCCGGTTTGCTGCTGTGGAAGAAAAAATACGCTACCGTATTGGTAGGGCTTTTTTTCGGTGCGGTCTATATGATAGTAGATTACGGCGTTTTTCATCTTTTGTGCCGCAGCCGCACAATCTCGGAGAGCCATAGTCTGTTCTGGGTGCTGCTTTGGATGTCCGTAAGCTATGGTTTTACGAATTTTACTTGGATCTGGCTGTGGATATCCAAGGATAAAAATTTGCTGGAATGGTCTCTTTTCATTTTAGGCTGGTGGTTTTGCTGCCCGCTGATTACCGCTTCGTTTTCTTCCGGTACGGATATGATTTTTATTCAGCGCACCACAGGCGCGTATCACGGCGTTATGGCGCTGATCCTAATGGTAGGATATGGGGCATTGATCGTTTGGAATTTGTGCCATTTTCGGAAAGAACAGCGCATTTGCATCCCTTGGCTGCTTGCTATTGGAATTTTAGTGCAGCTGGGGTGGGAGGCAGGTCTTCTGCTGGGCGGCATCCGGAGTGCGCAGCTGACTACGCTTGCGCAGAGACTTCAGACGCTGCTGATCAATTCTTTACTGGAAACCAATTTGGGCATGCCGTATATCTATGCAATTTTTATTGCGTTTTCTCGCCGGTTTACCGAGCGTTTTACGCACAGAAAGCAAATATTGTCCTTTACGGAACGAATTGAAGAGAACAATGCCGAGCATGTACGCGGATCCGGCGTTTCTGAATATTTGCAGGGCTTATAAATATAAAAAAATGTAGAAAAATCTTGTATAATATGCTTTTTTGCGGTATACTGTAAGGCAGAAAAAAGGAGAAGTATGATATGAAAAAGTTTTTTAGGGAATTCAGGGCGTTTGCCAGCAGGGGCAATGTGCTGGACCTTGCTGTGGGCGTAATGATCGGAGGCGCGTTCCAAAGCGTGGTAAAGTCGCTGATCGACAACATCATTTCCCCCATTATTGGCCTGGTGCAGGGAAAGGATCTTTCGGATATGGCACTTACGGTTTTTGGCGTACAAATTAAGTACGGGGCATTTATTACCGGAGTCATCAATTTTCTTATCATGGCGTTTATTGTGTTTTTAATCGTAAAAGGCGTCAATGCCATTATGGCGATAGGGAAAAAGAAAGAAGAGCCTAAAAAACCTGTGGTAAAAAAATGTCCGTTCTGCTGCTCGGAAATTGCAATAGAAGCGGTACGATGCCCGCATTGTACATCTGTTTTGGAGGAGCCGGCCGAAGAGCCCGAAGTATTGAATTGAGAATTATAAAAAATAACGGCTATCTATGTTTGCAGGGAATTGATGGCTGTTCTTTTTTTGGTAAAAACACAGGGGTATCTCCGGCGGCCGAAGAGATTTTTATGACTTTTTTTGTTGAGTATGCTATAATAAACATATATTGCTGAAACAGGAGAAGGCTATGAACGAATTTTATGAAAATCCGCTGTGTACGCGGTATGCTTCGGATCGCATGAAAAGAATTTTTTCAAACGATACAAAATTTTCTACCTGGCGCCGGTTGTGGATTGCGCTGGCTGAGGCGGAAAAAGAATTAGGAATCGACATCCGTCAGGAACAGATCGATCAAATGAAAGCCAATGTTGAAAATATTGATTACGCGCTGGCGCAGAAATTGGAAAAAGAACTGCGGCACGATGTTATGGCTCATGTGCATACCTTTGGGGCGGCTTGTCCGGATGCAATGCCTATCATTCATTTGGGCGCTACCAGCTGTTATGTAGGGGATAATACCGATATTATACAAATGCGTGAAGGGCTTCGGCAAATCCGCAGGCTGCTGCTTACTGCCATTCGGGCCGCGGCAGATTTTGCGGATCGGTATAAAAACGTTCCTACGCTGGCCTATACGCATTTTCAGGCGGCGCAGCCTACTACGGTGGGGAAGCGGGCTACACTTTGGCTTCAGGATTTGATGCTGGATTTGGAACAGCTGGATTTTCAGCTTTCTTCCTTAAAGCTGCTGGGCTGTAAAGGAACGACCGGTACCGGAGCTAGCTTTTTGGCATTGTTTGACGGCGACCATGAAAAGGTAAAGCAGCTGGAGGTTTTGATTGCTCAAAAAATGGGCTTTGATGCGGTTATGCCGGTTTCCGGGCAGACGTATACGCGCAAGGTGGATTATGCCATCCTCTCCTGCCTCTCCGGCATTGCCCAAAGCGCGGCTAAATTTTCTAACGATATCCGCCTGCTTTCTCACTTAAAAGAATTTGATGAACCCTTTGAGGCGAAGCAGATCGGCTCCTCCGCCATGGCCTATAAGCGCAACCCGATGCGCTCGGAACGGATTGCGTCTTTGGCTCGGTACGTGATGGTAGATGTGCTGAACCCCGCTATCACCGCGGCTACCCAGTGGTTTGAACGTACACTGGATGATTCGGCCAATAAGCGCATCAGCGTTCCCGAAGCATTTTTAGCGGTAGATGCGATCCTTTCGCTTTATATCAATGTGATTTCCGGAGGAACGATATATCCCAAGGTCATGGAAAAGCATCTGCGCGAAGAGCTGCCGTTTATGGCCACGGAAAATATTTTGATGCATGGGGTAAAAAACGGCGGGGACCGGCAGCAATTGCATGAAAAGATCCGGCAGTATTCGGTGGAGGTTGCAAAAAACGTAAAAATGTACGGTGGGGAAAATAATCTTTTGGAGCTGATTCTTGCCGACGAAAGTTTTTCTGTAAAAAAAGAAGATTTGGAAAAGCTTACGGATCCGATGCAGTTTGTAGGGCGTGCTCCTCAGCAGACAGAGGAATTTTTAAATGCGTATGTATATCCTTTGCTGGAAAAAAATAAGGATAATACGGATGCGGAAATCAATATTACAGTTTAAAACTTTAAAGGACACAGTCTGCCGGTGATTGAGGCGGGCTGTGTTTTTGTATAGGAAAAACGGCTTGGCGTGAGCCGGCGCTTATGGCAAGGGGAAATCGGTTCATAGGCTGGTTGTCAAAAGCCGTGTCTTTTTGAGAAAGCTTATCTCTCCGCGTCAGGGAATCTAAATCCATCAGTTTTTATTGCTTTTTAAAAAATCCATGTTTTCGTTGCATAGGAGAAAAAAGACCGCGAAAAGCTGTCGCGGCCTATTCATAATACGATTTATTCTAAAATAATACACAGAAAGGAATATCCGTTTAAGGTTTCGGGAAGCGCGCATGTCTGCCAGATGTGCGTTTCATCGGTGAGGCGGCAGCTCTTGATTTTCTGCCTGCAGCCGGAAAGAGTAAGCGATAGCGGTACGGCGTTGGGAGTGGTGTTGGCAAGCACCAGGCAGCAGTCACCGTCCTTTTGGGCACCGACGGCATAGAGGCCCGGCGTATCACAGGAAACAGTGACGGCATTTTGCCGCTTATACAGCTCGTTAAATGCCAAAAAGGCATAATAGGCGGCAAAGGGTTCGCGCGTCAGCGGATGGAAAAGGCCGCCGTATATGCTTACGCCCAGGCGGGCGTCGTAAAACATAGCGCTGTCAAGGGAAGAATCCTGCATGGCCAGCAGCATGCCCGCGGTTAAAGCGGCGTGATAGGCGGTGCCGCGTTTGTCGGCTTCAAAGTTCCATTCATTGCAAGTATGTTCAGTATGAGAAAAGCCTTCCTCATCCAGCCGCTTCCTGACGTACTCGGCAAAAAACTTGGTTTCCTCTATGCTGCCGTAACTGTGCCAGGAGAAGAAATCAAGCGGGCAGCCATTTTCTTTTACATAGGCTAAAAAGCTATTAAAAAAGTCAAAGTAGTAGCGGAACGTTTCTGCATCGGGGCCCTCTTTGCGGGTCAGCGCGTAGAACCCGCAGCTGGCGTAGCCGCCGATTTTTAAATGCGGGAATTTTTCTTTTAAATAGCGGGAAGCTACAGCATAAAGAGCAAAATATTGCTCTTTGGTTCCGTGCCACATCTGGTTGGTATTTATATTTTCATAATTATCCGGTTCGTTCCAGATCTCCCAGTAGAGGATATTATAATGATATCCGTTTGCCCAGCCCTGGGTATAATGCCGGATAATACCTTCACATATTTTTGCCCATTTTAAAGTATCCTTGGGCGGATCGATTCGGTAGGATTTGATACACGCCTGATTTTCTATCGTTACGCCCAGCCGGAAGAACGGTTCGGCACCGCTTTGTACTAAAGCTTCCAGCAGCATATCGGTAAAGGTGAAATCGTAGGCGGCCGGATCCTCCGGATCCGCGTCAAAATCCCGGAATAGATTGGGAATGTCCACAAAACAGCCGCCCCCAAAACGGCCGCCCACATCGTGCAGGCGGGAGAAAGGGATGCCGGCTTCGCTTAAGTAGCGGAACATGCTGAAATCGAATCCGCCGAATGTTCCTAAAAACGGAGGCTGTCCTACGCCGTGCATGGGCTTGATGCTGCCTTTGGTTGCAGAGAAATCTGCGGTTATTTTTGTCATTTTTTACACCTCACAAAAGTTTTATAATTACCAGTGATGCAATGCCCAAAATCAGGCCCAACACCGATTTAAGATTCAGTTTTTCTTTAAATACTGCAGCGGATACCACGGCACAGATGATCATACTGCCGCCGTTGCTTAGGGGAAATAAAATAATGGGGGGAAGAATTCCCGCGGCAATAGTGGAAACCTGAGATATAATAAATACCGCTGCTGAAAGTGCCAAACCGCATAAAAGAATCTTTTTAGGAATATGTGTATCGGTTTCTTTAGCTTTTGCCAGGCTCCGGGTTTTCAGCACCAGAAACATGAAAAAACTTACAATCGCGGAGAGAAGAAAGGCCAGAAAGTTGAAAGTTGCCGCATTTCCGCCCTCTACGTATTTTGAAAACATCATCTGTACCAGCATGGTGCTGCCGTTGGCCAACATGGAAAGGATAAGCAGCAGAAATGATTTAAAAGCAAAAGCAGCTTAAAATTTATAGGAGCCGCCGATAAGCAGAAAGACCGAAACGATTAATAAAAGCACGCCGAGCAAATGACAGGCAGAAATCCTA
>URTC01000091.1 GCA_900550765.1 uncultured Clostridia bacterium
GATGTGGTAAAGCGCCTGCATGCGCTGGGCATTGAATGTAAAGGCGTGGATATTGAGGATTTTGATCTGACCGACGAGGCAGCCGTATTAAACGGCATTTGTGCGTATCAGCCGGATGCTGTGGTACACTGCGCAGCGTATACGGCGGTGGATAAGGCGGAGGAAAACCGTGACCTTTGCTACCGTGTAAATGTGCTGGGTACCCGGAATGTGGCGATGGCTTGCCGGGAAATCGATGCCAAGATGATTTATATCAGCACGGATTATGTGTTTAACGGCCAGGGCGAAGCGGCATTTGCGCCGGAAGATAAAAAAGAGCCCATCAATTATTACGGTGAAACAAAAGCGCTTGGGGAAGAGGAAGTTACACGCCTTTTAAACAAATATTTTATTGTGCGCATTTCCTGGGTATTTGGCATAAACGGCGCCAATTTTGTAAAAACGATGCTTCGTTTAGGCAAGGAAAAGGAAGAATTAACAGTGGTGGGGGATCAGATCGGCTCGCCCACCTATACCTTTGATTTGGCAATCCTTTTGTGCGATATGCTGCAGACGGAAAAATACGGTATTTATCATGCTACCAACGAGGGGCTTTGTTCCTGGGCGGAATTTGCACAGGAAATTATGGCCCAGGCGCATTTAGGAATGAAGATCCGGCCGATTTTATCCAGTGAATATCCGGCAAAGGCAAAAAGACCCTATAATTCGCGTATGAATAAGGATAAATTGGTGCAGAATGGATTTTGCAGGCTTCCGGATTGGCAGGATGCTTTAAAAAGATATCTTCTGGAGCTTGAAAAAGCAGATTAAAGGGGAATTTTATGAGAAGAACATTGTCGTTTCTGGCAGTGATTTTAAGCGCAGTATTGCTTATCGCAGGCTGCGCTGTTTTTCAAAAAAATGAAATGGTACCCGGTGAGGCGGTGGGGCAGCAGATAACGTCGCCAATGCTGACGCCAACGTCTACAGAGCCGGTCTGCCAAAGCTTGACGGGGGTTGTGTGTGCCTATAACGATGAAACGTTTTCACTGGCGTTATCCGATGGTTCGGTTGTTGTTTTTGCACGCCCGGCCAAGGAGGAGGAAAGCTGCATTTTCTTGGATAACACTGTTACGGTAGAATATAGCGGCCGTTTGGAGGAAGGCATAACGCCGGCTGCACTTTCCGGGGAAACAAAGACGCGCACGGCCATCCGGGCGGGAGAAATACTCCGCCAAATGACGCTGGAGGAGCAAGTAGGGCAGCTGTTTATTGCCCGCTGCCCGGCGGAGCAGGTGGCAGCAAAAGCGGCGGAATATTCGCTGGGCGGCTATATCTTATTTAAAAGAGATTTTACGGATAAAAGCGCATCGAAGGTGCAGGCGGAAATACAAAGCTATCAGGCGGCGGCAAAGCTTCCCATGCTGATTGGCGTGGATGAAGAAGGCGGCACGGTAAACCGTGTCAGCAGCAATTCCCAATTGCGAGAAACGCCGTTTTTATCACCGCAGGAACTGTACCGGCAGGGCGGCTGGGAAGGTATTCAAAAGGATACTGTTGAAAAGTGTGATTTATTGCAATCGCTGGGTATCAATTTGAATTTAGCGCCGGTATGCGATATTTCGGTGAATGAATAAGATTATATGCATAAGCGAAGCTTTGGTCAGGATGCGCAGACGACAGCTTTTTATGTAAAAACGGTGGTAGAACAGATGGATGCTGCACGCATAGGTTCTGTCCTTAAGCATTTTCCCGGGTATGGGAACAATGCGGATACGCATACGGGTATGTCGATCGATAAGCGGCCGTATGAAACCTTTGTGCAGGAGGATTTTCTTCCTTTTTCTGCGGGGATTGAGGCTGGCGCCGGGGCGGTGCTGGTATCGCATAATATTGTGGAGTGTATGGATGCGTCAGCGCCGGCGTCTCTTTCAAAAAACGTGCACCGAATATTGCGGGAGGAGCTGGGTTTTTCGGGTGTTATTATGACCGATGACCTCTATATGGATGCTATAAAAAAGTATACCGGTGACCGGGAGGCAGCTGTGGCGGCTGTTTTAGCCGGCAATGATATGCTTTGCTGTACGGATTTTGAAAAGCAGATCCCTGCCGTACTGGAAGCGGTACAAGGGGGAATAATCGAACGCCGGCAGATTGCACAGGCAGCTGAGCGGGTACTGATATGGAAGATAGAACTGGGGATTTTGTCTTAAAAGCTTTATAGAATAGGGATGGATGAAAATGAAAAAATGTTTTGTGCTGCTGTGCTGTATGTGCCTGCTTTTGGGCGGGTGTCAAAACGGTGCGGAAGAAGCCGCGGCGCCTACATCAATTGAAGGAACGGCAGCACCGCAGCCGACGCCATCGCAATCAGAGCCGCTGAAGGAAAGCACAATACGTTTTTTAGATCTGCTGGAGGCGTAGATTTATAAACGGCAGGCATGGCAATAGCCCGGCTTGCTTTTTTTACGGGAATTTTTGGCAGAAAGGAATGTGAAAGAACGCCGAAATTTTTATCAAAGCATTTTCGGTTGCTTTATTTTTTATGCAGCAGTATGATAATATAAAAATAGGAGTATTGTATAAACAAGCAAAACGGGAGTGAGTGCGTTGGCATATATAGAATTTAAAGACGTATGTAAATTTTATAAAAGCGGCGATCATACGATTGCCGCAGCAGATCATATTAATTTTGAGGCAGAAAAGGGAGAGTTTGTAGTTATTGTAGGCCCTTCCGGTGCGGGCAAGACTACGGTGCTGAATATGCTGGGCGGTATGGATACCTGCGATGCCGGCGATATTGTGCTTGACGGCAATCTGGTAAGCCGATATACCAATAAACAGCTTACCAAATACCGCCGGTATGAGGTGGGCTTTGTTTTTCAGTTTTATAATTTGGTACAAAATCTTACCGCATTGGAAAATGTGGAACTGGCCTCGGAAATTTGCCGTGAGCCGCTGGATGCGGCGGAAACATTGGAGTCGGTAGGATTAAAGGAGCGTATGGGAAATTTCCCCGCGCAGCTTTCCGGCGGGGAGCAGCAGCGTGTTTCTATTGCCCGGGCAATTGCCAAAAATCCCAAAATTTTGCTTTGCGATGAGCCTACGGGAGCACTGGATTACAACACCGGTAAGGCGATTTTGAAGCTGTTGTATGATACTTGTAAAAAAACAGGTAAGACCGTGATTGTTATTACCCATAACCAGGCGATTTGTGCTATGGCTGATAGGGTAATCAGAATAAAGAATGGAAGTGTCTCGGATATGCAGATGAATCCGGAACCGATAGACGCTGAAAGGATTGAATGGTAATGAAGAAAAACTATCGTAAAATAGTTTTAGGACAGATCCGCCATTCCTTCAGCCGGTTTTTGGCTATTTTGGCGATCACCGCATTGGGCGTGGGCTTTTTGGCAGGGCTGCAGTCTACTGGACCGGATATGTATGATTCCATGGATCGTTATTATGATGCGCATCACTTTTTTGATATTGATATCAAATCTACGATGGGACTTACCGAGGCGGATGCAGAAAGCCTGCGTGCACTTGACGGAATTCAAAAAGCGGCGGGCGTCTATACAGCGGATGTTTTGTTTCAAAACGGCGGAGGCGAAACCGGTGTTTTGCGGATATCTACGGCGGATTTTACAGATAACGAGCTTATTAACGGTATGACCCTGCTGGAGGGCAGATTTCCGCAGAACAGCGGGGAATGTGTGGCTTTGGCGTCTATTGGGTTTGGAAATTCTTTTCAAGTGGGGGATGAGATCCTTCTTGCACAGGAAAGTGAGAACCTTGCCGGTACCCGCTTTACGGTTACCGGTATTGCAGATTCCCCGGCATATATGTCTATTGAGCAGGAGCCCAGTACGGTGGGAAAGGGCTACATTGACGCCGTGATTTATGTCACTGCTGATGCGGTAACGGCAGAGTACTATACTGATATATATCTGCTGGCAGAAAACGCGCAAGCATTGAATACGTTTTATGATGCATATGATGCGTGCATAGCGGAAGTGAAAAATAAAATTGATACGATAAAAATGGATTGTACGCAGCGGCGGCTGGCGGAAATTCGCCGGGATTATGAGGTTGACCTTGCTGACGGAAGAAAAGAATATGAACAGGCGAAAGCCGAAGCCGAACAAAAATTTGCTGAAACTGAGGCTGAACTCAATAAGGCGGAAGCCGAACTGAATGAGGCGGAGGCCACCCTGATGCGTACCAGAGAGCAGCTGGAGACCGCAAAGGAGCAGTTGGATGCTGGCAAGCAGGAGCTTGCGGATGCAAGAGTGCAATATGATGCGGGCTTAACCGCGTATGAGACAGGGGTTCAGGAATTGCAAAGTGGTGAACTGCTGTTACAGGAGAAGGAACAGCAGCTTTTGGGATTAAAGACTGCCGCAGAAATGCTTTCCGGCAGCAGCGAACAAAAGCTGCAGGCGCTTAGGATACTGGAGCCGTTTGATGAAACCGGCGTGGTGACCTCTCTGATTGCTTTGGCTCAAGTGCGGCCCTTGACGGAAGAGGATGTATTGCCGTTAACGGCAATACTTTCGCAGAAAATTTCTGAGGCAGAGGAAGCGCTTGTTCAGGGAAAAAGAGAGCTTGCGGAAGTTAGGGAGGAGCTTGCAGCAGCCAAAACGGAGTTAGATGGTGCATTGGCACAGATAGAAAAAAATGAAGCATTGCTGCAGGTGTCACAGCAGGAGTACGAAGCGGGGAAAAAGCAGGCTGACCAGGGATTTTTGGAGAATGAAGAGGGAAAGGCAGACTTCATACGGGGAAAAGAGGAGTATGCTGCCTCAAAGGCTGATGCGGAAAAAGAGCTTGCCGATGCGGAAGAAGAACTGAAACAGGCTGAAAAAGAATTGAATGAGTTGAATGCCCCTTCCTGGTATGTGCTGGATAGAAATACAAATCCCAGCTATGTGAGCTTTTCTTCTAATGCTGAAAAAATCGTGGCAATTGCGCGTGTGTTTCCGATTTTCTTCTTTTTAGTGGCGGCACTGGTCGCTTTAAAGACAATGACGCGTATGGTAGATGAAGAGCGTGTGCTGATCGGAACATTAAAGGCGATTGGTTACAGCAATCGAAGGATTGTTTTTAAATATGTGGCTTATTCCTTTGCCGCTGGTGTTTTGGGCAGCGGAGTAGGTCTTGCCGGAGGTCTTACGGTATTGCCTGTAGTCATATGGAATGCTTACAGCATGCTCTACAGATTTCCGCAATTGATTCTTTCGTTTAATCCCGGAATCTCTTTGTTTTCAGCGGCAGCACTGATCTTATGTGTAACGCTGGCTACGTTGTGGGCTTGTGCGGAAAGTTTAAAAGAGGTACCGGCACGGCTGATGCTTCCGCGTGCACCGAAAGCGGGAAAGCGGGTGTTCTTGGAACGCATTAAGCCGATATGGAACCATATGAAATTTACCCATAAGGTGACAGCCCGAAATATTTTGCGGTATAAGAAGCGTTTTTTTATGACGGTGATCGGTGTTGCCGGCTGTACGGCACTTTTGCTTACCGGTTTTGGCTTAAAGGATGCTATCGGCGATATTGTCAATGTACAGTACGGAGAAATACAAAAATATGATCTTACCGTCAATACTGCTGAACCTGAGCCGGCTATTGAATATTTAAAAGAGGTGGGAGCAGACGCGTTTGCAGTAATAAGCAGCCGGGAAATGACGGCACAGGGAGAAAAACCGCAGGAAATTAAAGTTTGGACAGCGCCAGGCAGTGAAGATCTTTTGGAAGTTATAAACCTGCGCAGCCGAAGGAGCGGACAAAAAATTGCATTTGATGATCAAAGCGTTGTTCTTACTGAAAAAGCCGCTAAAAATTTAGGGATATCTGTCGGTGACGAAATTACGCTGGAGGATGAAGACGGTAGGGAATACCGCGTGACGATTACTGCGATCTGTGAAGGATATATCGATCATTATCTCTACCTGACGCAGACGAAATATGAACAGCTTTTTGAGGAAACACCTGAATACAACACGCTTTTAGCATCGGTGCACGCGCAAAACGAAGATGATGTTATGCGCGGACTGCTTGCTCTTGATGCGGTGGATTCAGCGTCATTTTCCAGCGTTGTAGTCAACAGCTTTGCCAATAAGATTGATAAGATCAACTATGTAGTATATGTTTTAATCATTGCTGCCGGTATGCTGGCGTTTATCGTACTGTACAATCTTACCAATATTAATATCGGTGAACGGCAAAAAGAGATTGCTACCATTAAGGTGCTTGGCTTTTATGACGGGGAAGTTTCTGCTTATATTTGCCGGGAAACGATTATTCTTAGCTTGATTGGTACGGCCGCAGGGTTGCTTTTGGGCATTTTGCTGTGCCGGTATGTGGTAGTAACAGCTGAAATGGAGGATATCATGTTCGGCCGAAATATTAAGGTATGGAGCTACGTGCTTTCGGCAGTGATTACTATGATTTTTTCTACATTGGTAAACCTAATTATGTATAAAAAACTGCAGAAGATCGATATGGTAGAATCCCTGAAATCGGTTGATTGAGAAAAGAAAAAATGGTATACTAATAAAAACGCATTGTGAGGATTGTTTTATGGGATGCACACATCATTGCTCCGACTGTACGTCTAATTGCAGCGGAAACGGTAAAAATGAAAAAGAAAGTTTTGTGGAAGAAGCAAATAAACTCAGCCATATCAAAAAGGTGATCGGCGTTATCAGCGGTAAAGGAGGCGTGGGAAAATCTTTTGTAACGTCTCTTTTGGCCTGTGATATGACCCGTCGGGGGTATCAGTGCGCCGTTTTGGATGCGGATATTACCGGTCCCTCTATTCCTAAAGGATTTGGTATTTCGGAAAAAGCATCAGGCAGTGAGGATGGAATCCTTCCG
>URTC01000092.1 GCA_900550765.1 uncultured Clostridia bacterium
GGGCACGGTTCAATCCGCCCGGTCACAATGCCGAAAGACGGCGTTTATGCGTCAGCTCAGCCAAAGGGTTGTTCTGATCCATAAACTGTGAGAGCTGTGAGGAACCGAAAAACTCCCGGATCACCGCGCTCACAGGCCGGATGTTAATCAGCGTCGCAGGAGAAACATTATCCAGACTCTGGCTGGTCATCCGCTCCCGGATCACGCGCTCCATTCTGGAAAGGCCTACACGCAGCTGATTCTGCAGCAGCTCGCCCACACAGCGGACGCGGCGGGTGCCCAAATGATCGATATCGTCGACAGAGCCATGTCCCTGACAAAGCGCAATAATATAGTTGATGCTGGCCACAATGTCCGACATATACAGATGCTCCGGGGAGAGTTCCTCCCTATCCGCCACAAGGCGCGCCTTGATCTGTTCTTCCGTGGAGCACTCGGCCAGGATCTTCATCAGGGTATCATAGTGAACCATCTCCTTGATGCCCACCTCTTGCGGATCAAACTGCAGATAAGCCTTTGGATCCACAAAACCATTGGACATAACCCGTACAGTGCTGGTCGTCTCTTCGCCGGCCTCATTCTTCAGTGTGACGGAGAGCAATACCGTCATAACACCGGCATTCTGAATTTCCTCCGCCTTTTCCCGGGTAATACGCTCACCTTTTTTAGCCAAAAGCTCACCGTCAGGCGAAATGATATCCTCTGCGGTGATTTGGCCCTCAATTCTTGAAGCCAAGGCCAGCTTTTTATTAAATTTATAGCGTCCTACGCGGGCAAGATCATAATGGCGGCTTTCAAAAAAACTGCTGTTGAGCTTATCCCGCATAATTTTTTCCTCGGCATTTTCCCCGGGGCGAATCCGCTTATACATCTCGATCAAGCCGTCGATCTCACGGGTAATGCCGGCTTGATGATCGTGTTCAATCGTGGCCTTGAGCACTTCGCTCTCCCCCAGCAGATCAATCAGCTGCTCGTCCGTACCATAGCCCAAAGCACGCAAAAGCGCCGTAATGCTGACCTTACGGCTGCGGTCTACCTTTACGGAAAACACATTGGTATTATCAATTTCAAACTCCATCCAGGCACCGCGGTTAGGGATCAGCGTAGCGGTATACTGGAATTTGCCCGCCTGCTTATCATCACTGAAATAACATCCGGGCGAACGCACAAGCTGGCTGGCAACAACACGCTCGGCACCATTGATAATAAAGGTTCCGGTAGGCGTCATAAGAGGAAAATCCCCCATAAACACATCCTGCTCAAGAATCTCCCGCACGGTACCGTCTTCATTTTTCAAGGTAAGGCGTACGCGTACACGCATGGGCGCGGCATAAGTAACGTCTCTGTCCTTGCATTCTTCAATGGAATATTTGGGCTTATTCTCAAGGTAGCAATCCAAAAATTCCAGGCTCATAGCCCCTGAAAAATCATCGATCGGCGAAAAATCCCTTACAATTGGGCCAAGCTCTTCCTTAATGAATTTTTCGTAGGACTTTTTTTGGATCTCGATCAGGTCGGGCATTTCCAGCGCCGCATCGATTTCAGCAAACGATAATCTGTCCTCTTTTGCGGTCTCCGCTGCGTTAAGCACCTTATGAAGCATACTTTCACTCTCCCATAGTTTAAAATGTGTGTACATCCGGTAACGTGCGCAAACGGAGAAAAAACTGTATTTTTCTGTTTTTTGGGCGCAAAATCCCTTACCCGAACCGTACGGTGCGCAATTTACCCCATAATATATTGTGATACAGTAGTCAAGTTTACCATAAGCCGGAAATCTTGTCAACTGCTAATCTCTACTGCACTTTCAATAAAAATTCTGCGCTTTTTGTGTTTTTTCACATTTTTTCTGCCGCAGCAACCACCAGATTTTGTGTTCGCGTTATTTTTTTGCCAAATCAAAATAAAATAAAATTTTTATACTGCGGTAAAAAAGCGATGCAGATTTCGACAGCATATAAAATAAGCTGCCTGCCACAATATTTTTCTGCGGCAGGCAGGAGCGCACGGAACATCCCCAGCAGAAACGCAAGCAGAAAAGCGATGCCGAAGCCCTTCAGAATACGGATAAAGGAAATCAGCACATCCCGAAGCAATTCTCCGGAGAAAAGCATGCGCAGAAAGCTGTCGAACACCTTTTGTGGTGTCGGCAGAAGGTAGGGACTAAAAACCTCTGCGCGGCAAAGCAGAAACCAAACCGCAAGCAGGATAAGGATGCCGAGAAACGGCGCAAATGCCGAATGTATTTTTTTCATATAATACTCCTATAAAAAATGAGTCTGCGCAAAAGCGCAGACTCATAAAAAGGAAAATCCCTTTGCTTTTATGATTTTTGTCTGAACGCCTTTTCATGCAGGTGTTGCCCTTTATGGTCAGTACGTTTTGGCGAAATTATTTATATTCGCCGGAAATTTTTGTGATATTTCCGTTTTTATCCAGTGTGAGAACAAGGTCGAGCTTGTCACCGGATTCCAGCCAGTCAATCAGCTTCGTAAGTGTTTTTACGCCGGAAGCATTGGTGATGTTTACCTTGATGTTATCTGTATTATCCTCATCAAAATCATAGCTGAAGGTATTATTGCTGTATTTGCCTTCAATTTTGATATAATTCTTGCCAAGCTTGGAAAGCTCGCCCTTTGCCTGTGTTACCTTACCTGTGATTTTTGTAACCTCATCATTTTTAACGGTAGCGGAAACATTCATGGTCTTTTTGTCCTTATAGGCATTATAGAAATCTTCCCATGTTTTAATCTTATCGGAGCCGTCGGTAATGGAGATATCGACATCATCTACATCATCAATATCATAGGTCTTGCTGCCAATTTTTACCGTACCGGTGTCCTTGCTTTCCTTATAGGTAACGCTTGCAACATTGCCGTCCGCATCATCCTTGCTGTCGCCGTCGGAGGTGGTTGCTGTAATTTTAGTAACGTAATCCTTTTTATTCAGTGTCAGTGTAACGGTAATGGTGCTATCCCCATCATCGTACAGATTATACAGATCTTTGTAGTCTTTTGTTTTGCTGTCAATCTTTACGGTAACATCATCTGTATCATCGATGTAATATTTTGTGGTTTTATTTTTCAGCTGAATATAGCCTGTTTTGTCGGACTTATCATAATTCACCTTAGAAACCTTGCCCTTTATGGAATCACTGCTGCTGCTTTCCTTTGTGCTGCCTGTGATTTTTGTCAGATTTCCCTTGTTGTCAAGGGTAACCTCAACCTCAATGGTTGTTTTGTCATCCTCTGCCTTTGTGAATAGGTCGTACAATTCCTTCAGGCTATAGCTCTTTTTGTCGATACGGATATCTACATCGTCCTTGTCGGTAAAGGAGTAGGTGCTGTCCTTATCAATCGTGATAGAGCCTTCTTTATCCGTTTTATTATATCTCACCTTTGTCAGGCTGCCTTTGGTTTTCTTGGTTTCCTTATAGGTTGCCTCCAGCTTGGTGATGTGCAGGTTGCTGTCGAGCGTCAGGGTAACATCAATGGAGGTGCCTGCCTTATATAGCTTTACGACATCGCTCATGGTGGCAGAAGAACCGTTCAGTGTGATGGTTGTGCCGCCGGATGCCAGCATATAGTAAGCTGCGCTGTCCTTCAGATTGACATAGAAATTTGTCATGGTCGCAACCGTACCCTTCTGTGTGGAGGTGGTCGGGTTGGTGGGTGTTGTCGGAGTTGTGGGTGTGGTAGGTGTGGTTGCCTTTTCCAGTACACCGTACAGATTTGTGACCAGAACTGCGGTTTCTGTGCGGTTCAGTGTCTGCTTGGGGTTGAATTTATTGGAATCGTCCCCATTGACTACGCCTACCCTTTTCAGCAGGGCAACATAGGGCTTTGCTTCTGTGGAAATGCTGCTGTTGTCCTTGAAGGTAGTTGTGGTTTCGTTTGCTGTGTAGGAAGAAACCCCCTTTGTTAAGGCGCGCCCAAGGATGGTTGCTGCCTGTTCTCTTGTGGCAGGCAGATTAGAACCGTTTTTCATGAAGCCGCTCAGGTTAGAGGTAGCCAGAATCCCGTTTTCCAAGCAGTAGGAAACGGCAGGATATGCCCAGCTCTGGATGCCGTAAGCATTCATAATGGGAGTCCATTTCTGGGTTACGCTGTCATCCGCCTTTGCCTTGCCTGTCTGCATCAGCAGCTTATATGCCAGCTGGCAGGATTCGGACAGAGAAACAGAATCTCTGGGGCGGAAATAGGTTTTGCCGTTTCTGGTTTCCCCAACAACCAGACCCAAGCTTGCCGCTTTATTGATGGATGCTTCGGCACCCGCCCAAGGAGCCTGATTCATATCGGCAAAGGTTGCCGCATAAACAGAAAGCGGTTGACATGCCAGCATTGCCGCCAGAGCCAAGGCTACAGTATGTTTTGTCTTTTTCATAGAGAATACCCTCCTTTTCTTTTCATCAATAGTAAGATTATAACAAATTTTTTTCTGCTATAGCAACAGTATACAACAAAATTACAGACTTTTGTAAAAATCAGTCAAATTTAAAAAACTCTTAAGAATTTCGCTGTCTGCATACTTCAGAGGGGAAAAGCATAGAGTATCCATAAGAATATCTGGGAGGAATGGGCGGATGAAGAATTGGAAGGGAGTATTGGCGATACTGCTGATGTCTGTGCTATCGCTTGGGTTCGGCCTGCCTGCTTTTGCGGCGGAAACGGATGCATTGCAGCTGAAAAGTAAAAGTGCGGTGCTGATGGACGCAGGCACGGGAACAATTTTATATGAAAAAAACAGTCACGAGGCAATGCCGCCTGCCAGCGTGACAAAGGTGATGACATTATTGCCGATTTACGAAGCGGAGGCGGCAGGACAGTTTGGATGGGAGGAAACGGTGCAGGTGAGCGAGCATGCGGCGAGTATGGGCGGATCGCAGGTTTTTTTGGAGCCGGGCGAAACGCAGACAGCCGCAGAGCTGACGAAATGTATTGCGATTGCATCTGCGAATGATGCGGCGGTTGCCATGGCGGAACGTCTTGCCGGAAGTGAAGAGACATTTGTTACTAAGATGAATAAAAAGGCGCAGGAGCTTGGGATGACGGCTACTACGTTTAAAAATTGTACCGGCCTGCCCGATGAGGGACATCTTTCAACGGCCAGAGATGTAGCGAAGATGTCCCGTGAGTTGTTAAAGCATAAGGATTATTTTACCTGGAGCACTACCTGGATGGATGAAATTCGCCATGAGAAGGATGGCCGCGTGACCGAGTTGGTGAATACCAATAAGCTGATTCGCTCCCTTGCCGGCTGTGACGGTTTAAAAACAGGCTCTACCAGTGAGGCCAAATTCTGCATCACAACGACGGCAAAGCGTGGGGATATGCGTCTGATTTCAGTAGTACTTGGAGGCTCTACCAGCGCACTGCGATTTGAGGATGCGGCAAAGCTGATCAATTATGGCTTTGCGAATTTTGAGAACAGAAGCGTGGTTTCCGCCGGTGAACAGCTGGATATTAAAATTCCGCTGAACAAGGGAATAGAGAAAGAGATTGGGGTTACTGCTGCACAGGGCTTTTCCGTCTGTGTGGCCAATGATGGCAGCGAAGTTGTGGAAACACGAATAGAAGTACCGGAAAATATTGAGGCGCCGGTTGTC
The DNA here is from genome assembly GCA_900550765.1 of uncultured Clostridia bacterium. Classification (GTDB taxonomy): domain Bacteria; phylum Bacillota; class Clostridia; order Christensenellales; family QALW01; genus UMGS1322. The sequence goes on from URTC01000092.1 coordinate 5,606, forward strand.
AGAGGGCAGGTCGTCGGCAGAATGATTATTACTTTGGATGGCACTGAAATCGCCAGCGTTGATCTTTTAGCTGATAACGATTATAAAAAGGCCGGATTTATTGATCGAATCAAGGATATTATAACCTTTTGGAAATAAAGGGTTTTATTGACGAAATACTCTTTTTGTGATATCATAGCAAAAAGCAAAGGAGAACACGCTATGAGACTGCATGAGGGTATGAATGTAAACCAAGAAGGACACTTAACGATAAGCGGCTGCGATACTGTTGCGCTTGCAGAACAGTATGGCACGCCGCTTTATGTGCTTGATGAGATTTTAATGCGCAAAAATTGCCGTGCGTATATGGCGGCAATGAAAAAGTATTTTAAAAACGGAAGAGTCATGTATGCCTCAAAGGCTTTAAATACAAAAGCAGTACTGCGAATCGCCGTACAGGAAGGGCTGGGAATTGATACTGTTTCCGGCGGAGAGTTATATACGGCGCTTGCTGCGGGTGTTGCACCGGAAAAGATTGAACTCCACGGCAACAGTAAAACAGAGGAAGAGATTCAAATGGCGGTGGAAAACGGCATCTACTGTATTATTGCTGACGGGTTTGAGGAATTGGAAAAAATCGAAACAATTTGTGCGCGTTTGAAGAAGAAGATTGCAGTTTCCCTTCGTTTGCGGCCCAATATTGATGTCCATGCGCATCATGCGATGCAGACGGCAAAAATGGATTGTAAATTCGGCTTTGGAATTTCTGACGGACAGGCTATTCGTGCCGCGGAAATTGTAGCGCACAGCGAATATATGTATTTGCACGGCATACATTGCCATATCGGCTCACAGATATTTGAAGAGCAACCCTTTGCGATTCTGGCAGAGCATATGGTATCCTTTGCCTGCCAGGTAAGAGAAAAAACAGGTATAATTTTAAAGGAATTCAATTGCGGCGGCGGCTACGGCGTACGCTATACGGAGGAAGATACGCCCAAACCCTTTGAGGTATTTATTCAAGTTATAGCGGCGGCACTTACCAAGCTGTGCGAGGAAAATGCGTTTCCGATGCCTATTGTATCCATTGAACCGGGCCGGTCCGTCGTTGGGGAGGCGGGAACTACCCTGTATACGGTTAATGGTTTAAAAGAAATTACCGGCGTGCGTACCTACTGCATGTGCGACGGCGGTATGTTCGAAAACATCAGAACTGCGCTTTACGATGCAAAATATACCGCGGTATGTGCGTCAAAAAT
>URTC01000093.1 GCA_900550765.1 uncultured Clostridia bacterium
TGATTCCTTCATTCAGAATATACCCGATATTTTCCTGGCGCAGAGCTTCTTTCAGCTTTGGCTTGCCCGTAGGGTTAATACGTTCACCGATCAAAACCGGCCCTTCCCCGATCCGTACCGCGCCGGCATAGGAAGAAATCACCGTAAAATTCTTTTGTTCGGGATATATATAAGGTATTTCCCGGGTCTTTTCCACGGTTTTTTGAATATATTCCGGCGTTGTACCGCAGCAGCCGCCTAAGATACAGCCGCCCTTTTGGGCAATTGCCGCCATAAAATCAGCAAAGGCATCGGCATCGATATCATATACCGTGCGGCCGTTTTCCACGCGCGGCAGTCCCGCGTTGGGATTGACAATAACCGGCAAAGAAGAATAAGCCTGATATTCTTCAACAAGCTCCAGCATTTTATCCGGACCAAAGGAACAGTTCATGCCTATAGCATCCACGCCAAGCCCCTCCAGAAGGGCAATCATCGCCTCGGGCGACGCACCGGTCATCAGCTTGCCCGTTTCATCAAAGGCATTTGTTACAAAAACCGGAAGCTGTGCATTCTCTTTTGCAGCCAAAACAGCTGCTTTTGTTTCATAGGAATCGCTCATAGTTTCGATCAAAATCAGATCAACCCCGCATTGCACAGCGAAGCGTATATTTTCAGCAAACAGTGCTACCGCTTCCTCAAAGGCAAGATCTCCCAGGGGAGCAAGCATCTTTCCTGTAGGGCCCAAATCAAAAGCGACATACCGGCCCGGAAATTCTGAAACCGCCTGCTTAGCACATTGAATTCCGGCCTTTATCATTGCCGGTGTAACCTCGCCTTTTGCCGCGCCAAAGGTGTTGGTTTTAATAATATCCGCGCCGGCAGTCAAGTACGCCCGGTGCAGTGCAATGATTTTTTCAGGATGCGTTACATTCCAGGCCTCAGGCAATTCCCCGGGAGCTAACCCCTGTGCCTGCAGCAGCGTACCGGTTCCCCCATCGAAATACAGTCTTCTTTTTTTTATTTCATCGGTTATCTTCATCTAAAACCCCCATGACCGCTGTAATAGATTTCCAAGGCGACATCAAAAGTGAATCATTTAATGCTATGCCTATTTTAGAAGCCTCTACCGCCCGCAGCAGTTGAGGCTGCACACTAAGCGGAAAATCTCCATATCCGGGGCTGAACCGCGGGCGGCATTTCTTGCCCTCCCGAAGCAAACAATCTACTGCATCGCAAAAGGATTCGGCAAAGGCAGAAGAAAGCGCGTCCACGATAAACATCTTTGCACGGGAAATCACTATCTGTCTGGCAATCAGACGATCAATGCACGCCCCCAGCGTAACGGCAAAAACATAAGCACTAGTACAATTTTGCAGATTTTTCGATAAATCAAAGCTTATAAATTGGCCAAATCCCACATCACATCGGCCGCTTTCACCTAAAAATACCGGCGTCAGCATATAACAATACCGGCAGCGAGCCGTCTCTTTTACCTGACGGATGCCTTCCTCCATTGCTTCGTCCGTATATCCCCGCGCAACACCCAGCCGTCGAGCTGCCTCAAAAGGATCCATCACAATATCTTTTGCCGGGATCTCCCCCAAACCTTTTTGCAAAATACTCATTTTATGATTTCCGACAAATTCTTTTGTATCTGCCGGGCAACGTCCGGCTTATTCATAGAATAAATATGTACCGCGTTGATACCGTTAGCAAAAAGATCGATCACCTGCTCGGTAGCGTAGGCGATACCCGCCTGCTTCATCGCCGCAGTATCCTCGCCGTAACGGTCCACGATTCGTTTAAACCGCTGCGGCAGCGCCGTACCGGAAATGGCACAGATGCGCTGAATCTGCCGGGGATTGGTTACGGGCATAATACCGGCAATAACCGGAACCTGAATCCCCGCCTTTAACGCCCGATACATAAAATTATACAGGATATTATTATCAAAAAACATCTGCGTGGTCAAAAATTCGCAACCGCAATCTACTTTTCGCTTTAAATTTTCAATATCTGCCGCGCCCGTAGCGCTTTCTGGGTGCCCCTCAGGATAGCAGGCGCCGCCGATGCAAAAGCCGCCGAAGGACGCAATTTCCTGAATCAGCTCCGATGCATACCGATACTCGCCGCACACAGCATTGCCTCCGGCAGGAATATCCCCCCGCAGCGCAAGAACATTTTCTATTCCGTTTGCCCTAAGCTGAAGCAGCTGCTCCCTCACCTGCTGCCGGGTGGAAGAAATACAGCTTAAATGTGCCAAGGGTGTAACCGAAAATTCCTTTAAAATCTGGGATGAAATTGCCACCGTATACTCCGACGTTCCTCCGCCGGCGCCATAGGTAACGCTTATATAGCTGGGTTTAAGCGCGGCTATCTCTTCTACCGCGCTCTTTACGCTTTCAAACGCGCTGCTGTGCTTAGGAGGGAACACTTCAAAAGAAAGACTCGGTTTTGTACCGTTGATAATCTCCGTTAGTTTCATAAAATTCCTCTTATCCGCCTAAATTTTACCCTATTATACACCTAAAAGATCGTTCTTACAAGCAAAAATACCGAGGATTGCACGCCTTCGGATCCCCAAGCACCAAAAACAGGCCAACGGAAGAAAAACTCGCAAGATTTTCTTTCCTTTCGGCCTTTATCGGTAATGGTATACAAACTAAGGTTGACTTTTATAAATTACAATTGTATAATATACCAGTAAATCATCGGAGGACAGTGCACCGTAGTGTAGGGGATCGTAAGCAAATGCTTGCAGGCCGCCTGTCAGATAAGATGACGAGTGAGCTCGGTATTACATAAACGTAATAGCCGAGCTATGTTTATTTTTAGGAGGTTTTTATGAAAAACACAACAGTAACACTTATGCCATTAACAGCAGACGACCGTGAACGATTTATTTTGGACAATCAATAGGCGTTTAAATACGGCGCGATGATGGAGTTTGGCGAGCGCAATGATCATGTAGACAAGGATGGCGAAATCATTTCACGCAAAACAATCGAGCAGTGTATGGATAACCCAAAAAACGAAACATATCGCATTATGCTTAACGGCAAGAAAGTGGGCGGCGTGATACTTAAAATTGATGACCAAACCTATCACAACCACCTTGAGCTATTCTTTGTATCTCCGGAGGAACATAGCAAAGGCATTGGCTACAAAGCATGGCAAGCGATCGAGGCTCTCCACCCAAAAACCAAAGCATGGGAAACCTGCACGCCCTATTTTGAAAAACGCAATATTCACTTTTATGTTAATAAATGCGGTTTTCATATTGTTGAATTTTATAATGAATTCAATGTCGACCCTCATTTGCTGCAAGAGAACAAACAGGATAAGGAAGGACCCGACGAAATGTTTCGCTTTATAAAGGTCATGTCAAATAATTGCTTATAGTCCACTGATCTGTCAAAGCATCTATAGTTACACGGTCACTTTAAAATACGCCACAAGTTCAAAACAACATAGTATTGTCTACACCGCTAAAAAGCAATCATTCAATTCAGATATAATAGGGTACCTTCCATAAGGAAGATACCTTTAAAAACTCGTTTTTTATCCTTTTGCCTTGGCCTCGCAATACATACAACGGTAGACTTTATTTTCCCTGTCAGTAAGTTTAAAAATCTGCGGAAGTTCCTGCTCCGTTGCCGAAATGCACCGGGGATTTTTACACACAAGCACCCCCGTCAGTGTTTCGGGAAGCTCGATATGCCGTTTTTCTACCAGTACCGAATCCCGGATTACATTGATGGTAATATCAGAATCAATATACCCTAAAATATCCAAATCAATCTCAATATCGGCATCAATTTTGATAATATCTTTTTTTCCCAACTTTTTACTGGCTACATTTTTTATAATAGCTACCGAACAATCCAGTTTTTCCAGCTCCAACAGCCGGTAAATTTCCATGCCGTTTCCGGCCCGTATATGGTCAATAACCAGGCCGTTTTTAATGGAATCAATCTTCATACCTCTACCCCCAGCAGCTTTAAAATCAGCGCCATGCGCATATATTTGCCATTTAACACCTGTTTAAAATAACAGGCGCGCGGGTCGCTGTCAATGGAAACAGCAATTTCATTCACACGCGGCAGCGGATGCATAATACTGAGATCCGCCTTCGCCTTTGCCAGCTTATCCGGCGTAAGAATATAGCTATCCTTTAAACGCAGATACTCCTCCTCACTGAAAAAGCGCTCCCGCTGCACGCGCGTCATATATAAAACGTCCAAATCGGGAAGCACACTCTCCAAATCCGTTGTCTGCGTATACGGTACGCCGTTTTTCTGCAGAATATCCTTTTTTACATAGCTGGGCAGTTTTAATTCCTCAGGCGAGATCAAAACGGCTTGAATCCCACTGTAGCGCGAAAGTGCAGCCAAAAGAGAGTGTACGGTACGTCCAAATTTTAAATCGCCGCAGAAGCCGATGGTAAAATTGCTAAGCCTCCCTTTTTCCCGATAAATGGTCAAAAGGTCCGCCAGAGTCTGTGTGGGATGGTTATGACCGCCGTCGCCGGCGTTAATAACCGGAATTGACGCATTCATAGCGGCCACCAGCGGCGCGCCCTCCTTCGGGTGACGCATGGCGATAATATCGGCATAGCAGCTGACGGTTTTAGCCGTATCGGCCACGCTTTCACCTTTAGCCGCGGAGCTGCTCTGCGCTTCGGAAAAGCCCAGCACACAGCCGCCCAGCTCATACATAGCGGCCTCAAAGCTAAGGCGCGTGCGGGTGGAAGGCTCAAAAAACAGCGTCGCCAACTTTTTGCCCGCGCAAGCCTGCCGGTATTTTTCCGGATGCTCAATTATATCCCCTGCCACCATAATCAGTTCCTGAATTTCCTCAACGGAAAGCTCCAGGATATCAATCAGGCTTCTCATTGCTTTGCTCCTATCCAGCTCTCATCCGCCGGGTTATCACGAAACGCGCGCAGCCGCAGGATATCCTGCGGGGCAATATACCCTTTTTGCGCAGCTACCTCGGCAATCACATCAAAATCCGTTAAGCTTACATTTTTTACGTCCGCTTCCGCTAAGCGCATCAGCCCCTTTTTCATGCCGTAGGTAAAGATGCTGGCAATTCCCAGCACCTCGGCGCCGGCTTCGCGCAGTACGTTTACTACTTCAATCACACTGCCGCCGGTAGAAATCAAATCCTCAATTACCACTACTTTTTGGCCTCTCTCCAGCTTTCCCTCAATCTGATTCTGCCTGCCGTGATCCTTTGCACCGCTGCGCACATACCCCATGGGCATTCCCAACAAATGCGCCGTAATAGCCGCATGGGCAATTCCCGCGGTAGAGGTACCCATCAATACCTCGCACTCCGGGTAATACTGTTTTACTGTTTCAGCCAAACCATTTTCAATATGGTTCCGCACCTCAGGTGCCGTAAGCGTCAGCCGGTTATCACAGTATACCGGGCTTTTTATTCCGCTGGCCCAGGTAAAGGGCTCATCGGGACGGAAAAACACCGCGCCGATGGAGAGTAAATCTGCCGCAATTTGTTCTTTCATGGGAACATCCTCCTTATATGCATATATATTCATTATTCAATATATTTGAATTTATCTAATTTTCCACAAACTCAGCCAAACACTTTTTATAGGCGGCAACCGGATCCTCGGCCGCCGTGATCGGCCGGCCTACCACGATGTAATCCGCCCCCAGCTCCTTGGCACCGGCGGGCGTTGTAATACGCTTTTGGTCACCGGCATCCCCTCCGGCAAAACGCACACCGGGCGTAACAGTGCAAAAGCCACTGCCGCAGCGCGCATGCACGCCGGCCGCCTCCAAGGGCGAACATACAACACCATCCAGCCCCGCATTCTTTGCGTTTTCCGCGTAGTGCATCACCACTTCCTCTATCGGAGCGTCAATCAAAAGCTCGTCTTTCATGCGCGCCTGATCGGTAGAGGTCAGCTGGGTAACCGCAATCAAAAGCGAACGCGTTCCGTCGGGACGAGTAAGCCCCTCTAAGGCGGCTTCCATCATCGCGCGGGTGCCCGCCGCATGCAGGTTGCACATATCGACCTCCAGCTTAGAGAGTACAGCCATCGCCTTTTTAACGGTGTTCGGGATATCGTGCAGCTTTAAATCCAAAAAGATTTTATGCCCCCGTTCCTTGATTTCCCGTACAATGTCCGGTCCCTCGGCATAATACAACTCCATGCCGATCTTTACAAACGGTTTTTCCTCACAAAACCTATCCAAAAACGCCATAACGGCCTGTTTACTGTTAAAATCACAGGCAACAATTACATCCTTACCCATTTTCGTGCGCTCCTCCTATTATGTCTGTTAAATTTTGAATGCCGTATTTCTCCATAACGCGAGGCAGGCTCAAAACAATATCCCGGCAGGCGTACGGGTTCACCAAATTAGCGGCTCCTACCTGTACCGCCGAAGCGCCAGCCAGCATCATTTCGACTACATCTTCGGCACTGTTGACGCCGCCCATACCCATAATGGGAATATCCACCGCTTCAAACACCTGGTATACCATCCGCAGGGCTACCGGAAAAATTGCCGGGCCGGAAAAACCGCCCATTTTATTGGCGATTATCGGCTTTTTACGCGCAAGGTCGATGCGCCTGCCCAAAAGAGTATTTACTAAACTCACGCCATCCGCTCCCGCCTCCTGGCAGGCCAGCGCAATTTCGGCAATGTCGGTAACATTCGGCGTAAGCTTAATGATCACAGGTTTTGTCGTAACCGCCTTTACGGCACGGGTCACTTCGGCCGCGGCTTTCGGGTCCGTACCAAG
>URTC01000094.1 GCA_900550765.1 uncultured Clostridia bacterium
TGCAGTCGGGCTTAATATAATAAGGAATTACTTCAGCGCCCAGTTCTTCAAATAGCCGGGGGGCAATATCGCTGGCGGCGCCGTTTGCACAATCAATTACGATTTTAATGCCTTCCAGGCGAACGTCTATGGTGGAAAGCAAAAAGTCCATATAATCCCGTACGGCGCTCTTTATAGGGATACGCCGGCCAATCTCCGTTCCTGTTGGGCAGGGCATAGCGCCGGAGGAGATCAGACCTTCTATTTGATCTTCGATTGCATCGGGCAGTTTGAGACCGCGGCTGTCAAAAAATTTAATGCCGTTAAATTCCACGGAATTGTGGGAAGCAGAAATCATAACACCGGCGTCAGCGGTGTAATACCGGGTTAAAAAAGCAACGGCAGGCGTGGGGATAACGCCTGCAATTAAAGCATCGGCGCCTACGCTCATAATGCCTGCAATCAGTGCAGATTCCAGCATACTGCCGGAGCTGCGGGGATCCCGCGCCACCAGTATTTTGGGTTTGTGAATTTCGCTTGTTAATACGGTAGCGCCCGCTTTTCCCAGTTTAAAGGCAAGCTCGGGAGTCAGCTCGCTGTTGGCGATGCCGCGCACGCCGTCGGTTCCGAATAATCTGGCCATGATTGAATCTCCTGTGTTATTATTTACTTTATTATATTCTTTTTATTTTTGTTAGTATACCATAATTCCTCTAATGGGGCAATCTCAAAAGAGCGAGAATGAAGATCCAAAGAAAGCAGTTGTTGCAGGCTGCCGCAGCGCTCATTTAAGAGATGCTTTCATGAGCATTTATGAATTCCTCGATATTTCCGAAAAAGCCGCAGCAGTTCAGCCCTGTGGCATAACCGAAGGTTTCACAGGTAATTTTTATACCATATTGCCGCGCAAAGGGAAGAATACGGGGAAACATCTCAAAATTAAGGCTTCGCATCCGCATCGGCACCTAAAAAAATTGTGGGAACACTGTATATGACACATACAGGCGCACATAGGCAGCTGCCGTGAGACAATCACGCCGTGCGTTTTCAAGGAATGCCGCGTCCTCCTGAGGATCCTCTCTGAAGCCGGTGATTCTGCTGTGATAAACTGAGACAGGATTACGGTAATTCCATTGACTGCCTTTCGTATTGAAATCTACGCTGTCTGCGCCGATCTCAGCTGCGATCCGCAGTGCTTCCTGATCACCGTATTTTTTGCAGTCCGCCCAGTGAAAGGCCTGCTTTCTTTTTATTCATATGTAAGCCCCGTCTTTTACAAATTTGTTTTATATTTTACTCGCAATGGCCGGCATTGTCAAACACCGTAAAAAACAAAAAAGTGTGCTTAAACACACTTTTTTAGTTCTTAAAGCTGAAATACCAGTACGGCGATGGCAAAGAATACGGTCACGCTCAGCGCATCTACAATCGTGGTGATCAGCGGTGAGGCCATAATAGCCGGGTCCAGCTTACAGGCCTTTGCCAGCATAGGAAGCATACAGCCCAAAGATTGTGCAAGGCATACTGTAAACATCAGGGCACTGCTGGTTGTGATGGCCAGTTGAATTTTATCGGCAGAAGAGTGGTATAATAAAAGCACTCTTAAAAAGTTCACCGCGGCAAGGGCAATGCCTACGATCAGGGCAATCCGGATTTCCTTCCACCATACTTTTAAGAAATCGCGGGGCTTCATTTCATCAACGGCCATTCCGCGGATAATCATGGTAGACGTTTGGGAACCGCAGTTGCCGCCGGTATCCATCAGCATCGGCAGGCAGGCGATCAGCAAGGGAATGGCCGAAAAGGCCTCTTCATAGCCCGTAATGATTGCACCGGTAATCGTGGCCGATATCATTAGGATAATCAGCCATAGGATTCGGTTTCGTGCATGCTTAAAGACGCTGGCTTTAAAATAGCTTTCCTCTATGGGCATAACGGCGGCCATTTTGGAAAAGTCCTCTGTGGCTTCGTCACGGATTACGTCGATTGCATCGTCAACCGTGATGATTCCCACCAGCCGCTTTTCTGCGTCCACCACCGGAAAGGCCAGAAAGTCATATTTGTCAAAAAGCTTGGCCACATCCTCTTTGTCTGTTTTTGTTTCCACATATATAATATTGGTATTCATGATATCGGCGATGCTGCTGTTATTGGAATTCAATAGCAGCTCGCGTACGGTAATTACGCCGATCAGCGTGCGATCCGGTTCAATCACGTAACAGGTATAAATGGTCTCACTGTCAAGCCCGGTACGCCGTATAACGTCAATGGCCTCTTCTACCGTCATATCTTTGCGCAGGAATATATATTCCGGCGTCATCATGCTGCCGGCACTGTCGCTGGGATATTCCAGGATTTTATTGATTTGACTGCGCATCTCCGGCGCACAGTTTTTGATAATGCGCCGTACTACATTGGCCGGCATTTCTTCGATGATGCTTACCGTGTCGTCTACGAACAGCTCATCAAGCATCTCGTGCAGCTCGCTGTCACTGAAGGCCTGAATCAGCGCCTGCTGCGTTTCGCCGTCCATTTCCACGAATACCTCAGCCGCAATATCTTTGGGCAAAAGGCGGAAAAGGATCGGCAGTCCTTTTTCCGGAATGCTGCTGTCTTCTATAATTTCAGCGATATCCGCAGGATATAATTCCTTGAAAACGGCGCTGATCTGCGCCAGTTTCTTTTCTTCCAGCAGCAGCGAAAGCTTTTGTATCAGTTCTTCTCTTGTAATATCTCCCATAGTGTTACCTCCTTTTATTTTTTGTTTGGAAGGTTACACGTTCCCTTGCCTACGGGTAAAACGCAAAAAAATACCGCTGTTATTATGGAACGAAATGCTGCTTTTTATAATTCCCTATGATAACATGCGGAAAAACCCGTAATACATACGGTGTTTTACAATGCGTAGGCTATGGAAGAATGACAGCTCTGCACTGCTTTATAAAAGGCGCATGATGGCGCAAAAGCAGAGCGGAGCTGTGCGTCTTCGCACGGGAACAGTGCTGCTACTTCCGTCTTCCATCATGTTCACCTCTTTCATTTTTTTCTTTTTATATATTACTCGTTTTTTATGATTTCGTCAAGGAAAAAACGCAGGGAATGAAACGGCGTTTTCCGTATTCCCCTGCGGGATTCAAGGAATAGGCAGATAATTTTAAACCGAAAAAACAGTTTAGCAAGGAATATTTTATTCCGTTGGTGATTCCTTTTTGTAGTCGATGCTGAATCCGCAGGTAGCAAGAAGGACGCGGTGCAGAGTTTCTTCATATTCGTAGGAGTAAGGATTTTTTTTCTTTCCTTGAACATAGCGGGCAAAGTGCGCCAGCATACTGTCATAGCGGCCGAAGGGAGCGGAAATATTCTCCTTGCCGCAGCGTATCCAAGGATTCTCAGCGGTATCATGGACATATACTTCGGATGCTCTGGTGATTATTTGGCTGGAGGAAGAAGAGCTATATTCTTCCAAAGGCTTAATTTCAATGGTGCCTTTGCTTCCGCAGATGACCAACTGACGTCGAATAAATCCGCCGGGCTCGGCCGCGCAGGTTTTTACAAAAGAAATCCCGTTTTTATATTGGAATACAGCAAAACCCAGATCTTTTGCTTGCAGTATTTCAGGCTGTGTATTGGTATTGTAGGGGAAAATTTGATCGGGCAGACCTTGCAGTTGTAAAAGCAGGTCGATTAAATGACAGCCTAAAAAGAACATCATGCCCCCGTGAAACTGTCCGAGCCAGTTTCTTTTTGCAAAAGAATGTTCACAGCTCATTTGTGCCTCGACAGAATAGATTTCTCCTAATTTTCCGTTTTTTACTGCAGCAATGGCATCCTGTATCAGAGGATTATACCGATACATATAACCTAAATGCAAGACTTTGTTTTTTTGCTTTGCCAAATGCGTCAGCCGTGCGAACTCTTCGCAGGACTGACTTCCCGGTTTGTCCATATGTACACAAAGGCCTTTTTCTATGGCTGCCAGTGCGTATTGGACCAGATTCTGTTCTTTTGTTTCGATAAAAATTGCGTCAAGAGAAGAGTCATTTAAAATATCATCGATCTCTCTCTGCTTTGCCTGGGGAAAATGCGCTATGACAGCGGGAAGAAACTCCTGCTCCGAAGGGCCGGCCGCATACCCTGAAAAATCAAAAATATCCTTTTGCCGCAGCACGCTTTCCATGACTACGAGAGCATGATCATGACCTACGCCGATTTGCGCAACTTTAATTTTTTCCATCTGCCTCTGCCTCTCTATTCTAATTTTGACCAGTCAAACTGTACGATAACAGGGAAATCCTTGTCTTCTACAAGCCGCGTATATACGGCGGAACATTCCGCGGGAGAATAGGTTGCGGTGCTTTTAAGATGAATACGGCCTCCTGCACAGAGCTTTAGAATAGAAAGAATATCGTCATGGTGAGTAAAACAGCCGGGGCGGGATTCTGTTTCGGGGCGGGCCATCGTATGTGCGCCGATTAGAGAAATACCGGGGAAGTGAACTTTACGGTAATAATCAATAATAAAATTAGGGTCACGGGTACAGCCTAAAAGAGCGACGCGGCCGAATTTTGCCATGCAATCCAGTACTTCTTCCAGGCCGGCGCCCTGACCGGTGACTTCAATAGCTGTATTGACGCCTCCGCCGGTAAGCTCTTTTACTTTGGCGGAAAAATCATTTTTAAAAGGATCAAGGGCGAAATCTGCGCCGGCTTTCAGTGCGGCTAAGCGTCTTTCCTCTATGGGATCGGCGGCAATTACCGGAACGGCGCCGGAGGCACGCGCCAGCTGTACGGCCAACTGTCCTAAAAGCCCTAATCCCATGACCAGGGTGGATTCCCCGGCTTCAAGCCTTGTTTTACGGATACCGGCTAGAGAAAACGAGGCGATAAAGCTGATGGCTGCCTCCTCCAATGAAATGCGGTCATCTGTTATTTTTACTGCATTGCTTTCATTTATAAGGTTATAGCTTGCATGCTTGCCCCAGAATACTACAACGCGGTCGCCGGGGATCACCGAGGTAACGGCTGTGCCTGTCTGTACGACAATACCTGCGCTGCTGTAGCCTAAAGTGCGGGGGAAATAGGTGTCTGTGTTAAGCGCTTCCGCTTTTTCTCCGCCTGCTATGTTGGGATTGTCCATGATATTGGCGCGTTCTGTTCCGCAGCTGACGGTGCTGAAGCTTGTTTTAACCAATACTTCTTCCGGCTGGAGCGACCGTAATGTTTCCGGCAGCAGCTCGGCACGGTTTTTGCCGGTAAATACAATTTGCTGAGTTGTCATAAAAAACCTCCGTATTTGTTATATAGGGTAATATTATCATATTGACGCGTTGTTTTCTATATGGTATACTACAAAAAACACTATGATTCTATGAAAGTTGCTGATTTTTTTGAAAGATGCTCAATTGATTTCCGCTTACGGAATAAAAAAATATGAATTTCAGAATATCCATTCTAACGGTAATTTAATTTCCTTCAGCCGTCCCTGCGTTGGGTATGTTTTAAAAGGAAATGCGGAATTCCTCTATCGGGGCCGAAACTTTTATGCTGAGCAGGGAGATACCATTTACATTGCCGCGGGAACCAAATATTATTCTATTTGGTGGGGGCAGCCCGATATTGCATTTTATTCGATTGATTTCGCCTTTGCAGGGGGAAATACCCTGAGCAATTATCGGTTTCAGATCCTTTCCAAGTTTGGCCGGACGCTGTTTGATGAGATGTACCAACTTTTTTTAGAAGAGAAATTCTTTTTGTCGGTTGCAGCTTTTTATCGGTTGCTTGCCAAACTTTATCCGAAGATGGAGGCAGAGCAGGTGTTCAGGGAAACGGTTATGCTCGCTCCGGCGATTTCTTTTATTGAAGAAAACTATGCGCAGACGTTTACGATACAGTTTTTAGCAGAGCTCTGCCATTGCAGTGAATCGCACTTTTATGCATTGTTTAAAAAAGCAACCGGCGTTTCTCCCATCACATATAAGCATCAGGTGATGATACAGCATGCGCTGAATATGTTGCGGGATGATTCACTGAATATCGAGCAGATCAGTGAACAGCTGGGATTTTCTTCTTCCAATTATTTCAGAAAGGTATTCCACACTGTAACCAGGCAGAGCCCCCGTGATTTTAAAAAAGGAAGAACAGGGAAGTTTTAATCTTCTGTGTATGTTTGCAGGGAGTTTTAAAAAAGCGTCTGCTTGCATTTTTTATGATAGTGGTATATAATAAATCGATTTCAATATGAATAGAATATGGTTAGGAGGAGCATCATGAAGCGTACGGACTATATTTCCTGGGATGAGTATTTTATGGGAATTGCTCTGCTTTCAGCACAGCGCAGTAAAGACTCCGGAACGCAGGTGGGTGCCTGCTTGGTAAACGCGGATAATAAAATTTTATCCGTTGGCTATAATGGAATGCCTACCGGCTGTGATGATGACTGTATGCCCTGGAGCCGTGAAGGCGGTGTAATGGAAAGCAAATATGCATTCGTATGTCATGCCGAGCTCAATGCTATTCTTAATAATGATGGCGGCTCGCTGAAAGGGGCAAGGTGCTATACCACGCTTTTTCCGTGTAATGAATGTGCTAAGGCGCTGATTCAAGCCGGTATCCGGGAAGTTATCTATCTTTGCGATAAATACGCCGAAACCGAAGCGGTACAGGCCTCCAAAAATATGTTCCAAATGGTAGGGGTGCGGCTTACACCGTATCGGCCTACCGGAAGAAAGCTTACATTGGATATTTAAAGGGGCTCGTTTATGAAT
>URTC01000095.1 GCA_900550765.1 uncultured Clostridia bacterium
TAAAGAAATTCTCTTGCCGCTTCTGCAGCCTTACGTTACACCCGAAACACAATTTATTTTTCCGGCACTTCCTCCGGTGTACGGCGCCTGTGTTGCATGCTGCCGTCAGCTCGGCATAAGTCCTGGAAAAGATTTTTATGAACAATTTTATCAGGAATATCAAAGAATAACGAGGAGCGAAACCATATGCTGAATACTGAAAAAAGAAATCCAAAAACCTTGCACATTGATCAAATGAAAACCATTGAAATGATGCAGGTCATCAGTGAAGAAAATTTTAATGCTGTAAAAGCCGTAGCGGCGCAAATAACTGTTATTGCTAAGGCAATTGATAAAATCGCTGCTGCGCTGGAGCACGGCGGCCGTCTGTTTTATATCGGATCGGGGACCTCCGGACGCCTGGCTGTTGCCGACGCGGCCGAATGCCCGCCTACTTTTGGTGTGCCGCAAGACCTGGTAACGGGAATTATCGCCGGAGGATACAACAGTCTGCTTCATGCCAGTGAAAACGCAGAAGACAGTGCAGAAAACGGAAAAAAAGATATTCTGGCCTGCCATATAAAAAAAGAGGATATCTTAGTGGGGATTTCTGCCTCCGGTGGAGCATCTTATGTATTAGGTGCTATGGAGCAGGCAAAACTGCTTGGCTGCACGACAATTGCGCTTACCTGCAACGAGAATAGCCCGATCGATCAGGCCGGCGATATCCGTATTTGTACCGATACCGGCCCTGAGGTCATTACCGGTTCTACACGAATGAAAGCGGGAACGGCACAAAAGCTGGTACTGAACATGCTCTCTACCGGCGCAATGATCAAAACCGGAAGAGTTTATGAAAATTTAATGATCAACCTTTCCCCTTCTAACAAAAAATTAAAGGCGCGAATGATAAGCATCGTCATGGAATTGCTTGACTGTGACAGTAAAAAGGCTGAAAATCTGCTGAACACCTATCAATGGAATATCAAAACCGTTATGGAGGAATCCCGGAATGAAATGTGAACTGAAAAAAGAAAACGGCATGCTTGCCATTTATATCAACGGAAAAGCTTATGCACCGGTATCCTTTAAATCTTTTCGCCCTGCAAAGAAAAACATCTCTGATTTTTATACTGCGGGTATCCGGCTATTTAATATTTTAAGCAGTGGTATTATCTCCGCAGTCGGGGTTCCTTATTCTCTTTACGGAGAATCCTGGGTGGATGAATATACCTATGATTTTGATCCGATTGACCGGCAGATTGCCCTCTTTATGGAACATGCGCCCGAAGCATATTTTGCACTGATGCTGCAGCTGGATACCAGGCCTTGGTGGCTGAAAAAATATTCCGGTTATCCGGATTCCTTCCGTAAGTTGGCACAGATGGAAGCTGACCCCCGTTGGAGGGCTGCGGCAGCGGCGTATATGCAGGCCGTGCTGCAGCACGTAGAAAAAAATTACGGGGATCGGTTCTATGGATATTTTCTGCTTGCAGGAACTACAACAGAGTGGTTCAGCGACAATAGCTTTGAAGATGCATCACCGATTTCAGAAGCGGCTTATAAGACCTGGCGAAACAATCCTTCGGCCTATATTCCTTCTAAAGAATGCCGTGAAACGGATGAAAAAATTGTATTTCTGGATTGTCAGAGAGAAGAAAACCTGATTCAATATCGAAAATTTGAGAGCTGGCAGCGCTCGGATACCATTTTATATTTTGCCAAAAAAGCGCAGGAAGTTCTAAAACATCAAAAGCTTTTAGGTTTGTATTTCGGTTACATCTTTGAACTGGACGGCAGCCGGCTCTGGAATACAGGGCACCTTGACTATGAACGCGTATTTTTATCTGAAGATATCGATATGTTCTCCAGCCCCGTATCTTATGCTTATCGCGCACAGGATTGCGGTAGCCATCAAATGCTGACCAGCCAAACCCTGACAGCAAATAACAAGCTGTATTTTATTGAGCACGATCAAACGACTTGTCTTGTACCCGATACCATTGAGGGCCAATATTTTGTACATCCCAACAAAGCAAAAACCATAGAAGAGGATATCAACTTGCTGCGCCGGGATTTTCTGCTTGCAGCGGCAAACGGCTGCGCTATGTGGTGGTTCGATATGTTCCAGGGATGGTTTTACAACAAAAAACTGATGACCGAAATTACCGGAATGGTTAAAGCTTCAAAACTTCTCTTTTCTGCCGGATATCGCTCGGTCAGCGAGATCGCAGTGATCGTGGATCCCGAATCAATGTATTTCATCAATAAAAATTCCCGTATGAATACTATTCTTTTGGGAGATCAACGCGGAGAACTTTCCCTGATCGGCGCGCCGTATGATATTTTTTCTTCTTGCGATATGAAAAATATTGATACCACTCAATATAAATTTTTTATTTTTCTTGATCAATTTAAGGTGAATCCCGCGGCGGATGCGTTTATTGCCAAATTAAAAGATGCCGGAAAAGCAATGCTTTTTGTCTATGCATATAATATACTGGATACAAAGTATGATATTGCACAAATGAGCAAAGCTTTAGGTTTTAACATTATAGAAAATCCTTATCAGGAAGATACTATATATCTTTGCAATGGTTCTTCCTGGACGACCTGTGCCCCCAAACCCTGCCTGGCTATAGCAGAGGATATTACCGTATTAGGTTGGTATCAAAACAGTAAAAAAGCTGCTTTCGGCTATAAAAAGGAGAAAAATGCATTGCTTGCCTATTCGGGACTCGGCACGGTCTCTCATGCGGCGCTTACCCTGCTCTTAAAAGAAGCCGGTGTTCATCAATATACCACTTCTGACGAGGCGGTGATTTACGCCAATCATGCTATGCTGGGAATCTACCATCTGCAGGAAAGGGATATGGTTTTGCGGCTGCCTTATGATAGTATTTTCGTTGACCTCTTTAACGGTCGAAGGGAATATGCTTCAAAAAATTGCTGTCTTACAATCCCCTATTCTCAGCAAAGAGCTAAACTTTTCCTAAAAAAAGAATATGCTGGACAGGAATATAGCACAGAATAAAAGATACCGGTATCTGATTGGATACCGGTATCTTTTATTCCTGCAAGCCTATATCTTTTCCTGTTCTTTCCATATATTATTTGCTATAGCCAGTTTTTCAAAGGGATCTTCTCTTCTATGAAACGGCGTAAGCATCAGACAAAAATGAATATTTCTCTCCTCCAAGCGGTACTTTTGCGCCAGCTCAGGTCCACACGCACCGGATCCGACACCGCTCATAAAATAATCTGTATGCACAATTGTGCTACCGGATTTTTTTAATTCAAAAGAATGTTTTTTTTCAAAAAGCTCATCGGGCGTATAGTCCCCTGCATGAAAAGAAAAAGGTTTTCCTGCAAACAAAATTCCGCTGCCGTTTTCATCGGTAAGTGAAGCCCACCGGGTACCGTATACACTGCCATTCTCCTGCGGTTTTGCATAATCAACAAACATATTCTGAACGGTAGTTTCATAGACCCCCATTTGAGCTGCATGATGCTTATCAATATAACTTTCCTGTGGACCAAATCCCAAATAGCCTACTTGTTTATAAGAATCGCACAAAGGCCATACATAGCCGTATCTTGGCAGCCAAATATCTAATTTTCTTAAATCACTCTGCTGAGAAAGCACTAAAATTCCGCAGGAATATACCGTAAGTTCCATGCTTCCGGTTATTGCAGGTTTTTGTCCCATTGCCCCAAAAGAAAAGGTGTATGCAAAGATAACGGCCTCTTCCGTATGACTTTTTACGGTAAAATTTTTTACATCCATATAAGGATAGCGATAATTCCCATTCGCATAGGAGGTCCATTCCGGAACCAGCTTTCGATCATTATCCAACGGTGCGCGCCATGCTGTAAGCTGCATGGGGGCATTCAAAATTTCATGCTGATACCGAATTCTTTTGACAGACGGCTGTGTCTTATCTATTTCATAGAGAAAATGTCGGCCTTCTACCAAAACGGAACCGCCCTGATCCTTGACCAGCAATTTCTCCCCCTTCGGAAGGGAACGAAAATCTTCTTCAGCTGTCAGCTCTGTTTGCCACAAATAAATCCGGTTATCCCCGTCAAATACCTCTACGTTCAGATAACATATACCTCTCAGCGCAGGAAGCACAATAGAAACTTCTGCTGCATCTCCGGGTAATGTATTCAATTGAAATTCACCATCTTTGATGGTTTTTCCGTTCTGCTGAACACACCAGTAAAATCGACAATGTGCTAAAGAAGTAAAATCATAGTGATTAAAAACCTTGACTTTTCCCTCATAATATTCAATTTTTATAGGAGAATATATATTTTTCAATTCCAATAAAGAAGAACGGGGCTCTCGCTCTGGGGAGGTAAGACCGTCAGCGCAAAAATTATATAAATTAACAGGATCCCCAAAGTCTCCGCCATAGCCGTAATACCTCTTTCCGTCTCGGCTCATAAGCTGAATGCTGTGTTCGCACCATTCCCAAACACATCCGCCCATAATACGGTCATGCTGATAAAAAAAGTCCCAATAATCAGCTAAATCTCCGCAGGAATTTCCCATTGCATGGCTGTATTCGCATAAAAAATAGGGCCGCATATCGGAAGAGCTCAAATACTTCTGCATTTGCTCCAGGCTGGGATACATATTGGAATATAGATCAAGATAGGGCTTTTCACTGTTCTGCCACGCGATATCATTATAATCGGCCATGGAAGAGTTCGTTTCACAATGAAGCAGCCTGCTTCCGTCCCTCTGCCGGATCAGCTCACATGCTTTTTGGTGATTTCTTCCCCATCCGGACTCATTTCCGAGGGACCAGATAATAACTGAGGAATTGTTTTTAAAGCTTTCGACCATCCGCATGATGCGGTCAACACAGATTTCTTCATATTCCTTATGATCCACAAAATAGGTAAGGTCTTTTACATAAACGCAGCCGTGCGTTTCCAAATCAGCTTCAGAGACAACATACAGCCCGTACTCGTCACAAAGCTCATAAAATCGTGGATCATTGGGATAATGCGATGTACGTACCGCATTGATATTATTTTGTTTCATAAGAAGCACATCCCGCAGCATATGTGCATAGTCCGTTACATACCCTTTTTGCGGATGCGTATCATGCCGATTAACTCCTTTGAGCTTGATATTTTTTCTATTCAAAAGGAAAACACTGTTCTGGACCTCGATTCGCCTAAAGCCAATTCTTTTATAAATAACTTCCGTACCGCAGCGGATCAATACACCGTAAAGTACCGGACTTTCCGCTGACCAAAGTTCCGGAGACGGGATTTCAAATCGTACACTCCCTGTTTGGTTTATAAAAATGTTCTGTTTGTCTATACATTCCTTTTTGGGAGAAAGCAATAGAATCTCTGCTTCAGCGCTTCCGCCGGATAAAGTAATATCGCAAAGCAGAGTTCCGTTCTGTAAGGTTTCATCTACCTGCGGCTGAAGAAAAAGATCAAAAATATGTGTTTGATCCCGTGCAAGAAGATATACATCCCGAAAAATTCCTGTCATTCGGATTTTATCCTGATCTTCAAAATAACTGCCGCTGCACCATTTCAAAACCACCGCTGTGATACGATTTTTTCCGCAGATCAAAAAATCGGTAATATCAAAAGCACTTTCGCAATGTGATACTTCAGAGTATCCTACAAACCGGCCGTTCACCCATACATACAGGCAGGAATCTACCCCTTCAAAAACAAGCGTGTATACCTTTTCTTTGTCCGGAAAAAGATCAAATTCACGTGTATAAACACCTGCGGGATTCTTTTCCGGTACATTAGGAGGATCAAACGGAAACGGATATGGACTGGAAATATACGCGGCACTATCATACCCATTGGTCTGCCACATTCCAGGCACAGGAATCGTATCCATCTCTTTTGCGGATCTATTCAAAAAATCCTCTTCTATATCTAACACTGAAGGATAATAGCAAAAGTTCCAGAGGCCATTCAGTAACGTAAAATATTCTGACTCTTCCCGCTTATTCCCTTGTGCCGTCTCCTGATTCTGAAATGGAATCAAATATGCTTTCGGCGGCAGTGCATTTACATGAACCTTTTTCAAATCGTCCCAATACCTTGGAATCACACTCATTTTAGAAATCTCCTTGACTTTTTTTACATACAGTTTATAATTATATTGCATATTCTGTTATTACACTATAATCCGTATTTTCATTTTTGTAAATAGTATTATATTGAAAATTAGAATTATATTGCCGAAAGGATCTTATAAAAATGGATATCTATCCTATTATTAATGACCAAACACGCCTGCTCCCCCTTTACCTAACATCTATCGGTTTAAATCCGAATCAGGAAAGACGCTGCCGACCTTTCGGCTACAGAAATCATCATATGTTTATCGTTGCAGCTGGCTGCGGAAAAGTTTTTTGCGAAGAAAAAGAAGTTTTCGTTCAGCCCGGAGATGCCTTCTTTATAAAAAAAGAGACTCCGCATGAATATTTTGGAATTTCCTCTCCCTTTACTACGCTGTATATCACCTATAACGGTACGGCAAGTGAAAATTTGCATGCGTATTTTGAAACCGGGAATTTCTTTTTTATTTCACAAATCAATACTGCTGTGACTGACCGTTTTCATGAAATTTTAAAAAGAGCAGAAGCGCATACACCGGAACTGGACCTTTCACAACTGCTGTACACCTATGTTTTAAGCTTTTTGAGCCAACTGAATAGAGAAAAGAAATCTTTGCATTATAGGACGGCATTTTAGATAAAG
>URTC01000096.1 GCA_900550765.1 uncultured Clostridia bacterium
CTCTCTCAAGTGTGCATCCGAAAACGCACACCCCTATTAATAACTATATTATACATTAAAACTTGAAGATATGCAAGCTTTAGGGCGTAATGTCAGACACATGGACTGACTGTTGGCGGGCAACGAAAAAATCAGGAAGAGTGACAGTGTTTATTTATTGTCACTCTTTTTTTTACATTAAAATTCATGCAAAATTCATGCACAAAAAATAAAAACCCCGATTTCATCGAGGTTTTTTGTTTTCTGGTGGAGACAGAGGGACTCGAACCCGCGACCTCACGCATGTGAAGCGTGCGCTCTAACCAGCTGAGCTATGCCTCCAAAAACTGCTTTTGCCAAAAAACCGGCAAAAAACAGGATGCCCCGCTCCCTATGAACGAGGCGCTGCTGGTAGCGGCAAGTGGACTTGAACCACCGACCTGTCGGGTATGAACCGAATGCTCTAGCCAACTGAGCTATGCCGCCATGAAACAAAACACATTATATCAATGGGACTATAATTTGTCAATCAAAAAAAGCAGAAAATCAAAAAGATTCCGTTTTCCGGCCGGGGGCAACTGCACTGCATTTTTTCCCTGTAACGTGCAAAAAATAAGCTCTGCTTTTTTAGTCTGTCCGTTTTCTATAGGGTTATCCCTTTGTTTTTATAAAAAAAGCAGCTGTGGAAATTCGGGATAACCTGTTGTGAATTCAGTGGATAACCTCTTTTTCTTTCCTTCTGTCAAACTTCCGTTTTGCTGCCTCCCTCTGCCGAGGGAGGCTTGATGCGGGAAATTTGATTTCATAAAAAATTCCGTTTTTTACTGCTAAACGTTTTTCTGCAGCCATCGCATTGCCTTTACAAAAAAGCGAAGGAAAACTCCTTCGCCTGCCTTTAAAACATTGCGATGGCTCTATCCAGCCGCCGCAGCGTTTCTTCCTTTCCCAAAATATCTGCCAGCTCCACTGCCCCGCCGGGCGTACTTTCCAGTCCGCACAAAGCAACGCGCGCCGGCCACATGACCGCACCGTTCTTTTTTCCCTTCTCCTGTGCTAACCGGATCAGTGTATCATGAATGCTCTGTTCACACCAAAGTTCAATTCCCTCATAAGCCTCTTTTACCTGCTGCAGACTTTCGCGTGCACCGGCTTCGTCCAGCTTAAACTTTTTATGGCAGTAAAGGGCCGGCTCATGCGGAGCTACCTCAGGTAAAAATGCCAGTTTTTCAGGAATTTCTGAAAAAATCTCTATCCGTGTTTGAATCAGCGCCGCCAGCTTTTTATAATCATACTGCTTCAAATTCGGGTTCTTATCCAGCCAGGGC
Source organism: uncultured Clostridia bacterium (assembly GCA_900550765.1). Classification (GTDB taxonomy): domain Bacteria; phylum Bacillota; class Clostridia; order Christensenellales; family QALW01; genus UMGS1322. Next base: position 1,305 of record URTC01000096.1, read on the forward strand.
TCGGCCGCGGCGCAGAAATCCTCAAAGGGCATTGCCTTAATATATTCGCCGTTCATCCACTTTAATTTGGGAATATCAAAAATCGCCGGCGATTTACTGATTCCCTCTAAAGAAAAGGATTCGATCAGCTCCTGCCGCGTATAAATTTCCTGATTGGTACCGTCATTCCAGCCTAAAAGAGCAATATAATTAACTACTGCATCGGAAAGATATCCCGCATCCAAAAGATCATGAAAGGACATATCCCCGTTGCGTTTGGAAAGCTTATGCGTCGCGTCCTTCATAATCAGCGGAAGATGCACATATACCGGCGGATCCCAGCCAAAGGCCTGATACAGCAAATTATATTTGGGTGTGCTGGAAAGATATTCGCTGCCGCGCATCACGTGCGTGATTTCCATCAAGTGATCGTCCACCACATTGGCAAAATTATAGGTGGGCAATCCATCGCTTTTTAAAAGAACCATATCGTCAAGATCGGCGCAGTCCACGGTGATGGTACCAAAGATTACATCTTCAAACGAAACGGATCCCGTCTCCGGCATGTTTTGACGGATAACATACGGTTCACCCGCCTCAATGCGTTTTTGAATTTCCTCCTTTTTTAAGGAAAGACAGGTTTTTGGATATTTATAAGTCTGCCCCTTTTCCTCAGCGGCCTTGCGCTCCTTTTCAAGGATTTCATCGGTACAAAAGCAATAATAAGCTGCCCCCTTTTCCACCAGCATCTGCGCGTATTTTTTATAGATCTCCCGGCGCTGGGACTGAAAATACGGTCCCCGGCCTTTTTCTTTTCCGGGGCCCTCGTCATAGACAAGCCCGGTTTGCTCAAGGGTGCGGAAAATAATATCCGTTGCAGATTCCTGATAGCGGTTCTGATCGGTATCTTCAATCCGTACAACAAATTCCCCGTTATTTTTTTTGGCAAAAAGATAGCCGTACAGGGCCGTTCTTAAATTTCCTATATGCATGTTGCCCGTAGGGCTGGGTGCATAGCGTGTTCTTACCTTCATTGTATTACTCCTTTTCTGCTATCTGCTTTTTCTCCTCCGGCTCCGATATAAAAACGGTGCCCGGCAGCATGGAATTTGAGGAAAAGCAGTACGTTTCCCCTCCTGAAAAAATAATATGATCTACCAACTTAACTTCCATCGGCTTCAGCGCCTCGGCAATCTGGTTTGTCATACGGATATCCGCAGGAGAAGGCCTTACGTTTCCGCTGGGATGGTTGTGTGCTAAAATCACGTTCTTTGCATCAGTACGCAAGACAAATTTGACCACATCCCGAATGTAAACCGGAGAATGATCGATTGTTCCTTCGGAAAGCTTCACCACTCTATTTAGGCAGCAATGGTTATCCAAGCAGATCATATAGAGGATTTCATTCTTTTCCCCCATAAATTTCGGCTCCAGAAACTCCTTCACCTTTTTTATCGTATTTAATTTCGGCTTTTCCTTCCATTTGCTCTCATGATACATTTTAGACAGCTGCGGAATCAGCTTTAACAGTACCGCGCCGTTTTCTGAAATATAAGGAATCTCCTGCAGCTCCTGAATATCTGCATCCATTACCCCGGCAAGGGAACCAAAGCAGTCTATCAGCTCGTGGGCCACAGGATTCACATCAATTCTGGGCATAGCATAGGTAAGCAACAGTTCCAGCGCCTGGTGCTCAGTTTTTCCCTCCAGCCCGGTAGAAATAAAGCTCTTTCTTAAATTTTTTCTGTGTCCTTCATGCAAGGTATTCACCTTCCAAAAACTGAATTTCCTGTTTGGTCAGCCGCAGCTGCACGCCGGGCAGGCTTTCCTCCAACTGCTTTGTATTAGAAAATCCTCCGATAGCCGCGGCAGGAATTTCCTTCGAAAGCACATAGGAGATCAAAAGCGCAGGAATCGGTACAGATTTTTGAAGGGAAAGCTCCCGGATCCGTTCGGCACGCCGGAAATTCTCCTTCAGCGGCAGATAGGAAAGCTTTCCGGATTCTTTCAGCTCGTCCCCGGAAAAATACTTCGTAAAAAACCCTTTCGCCTGTACGGAATAGGCAATTAAAGGAAAGGCGTTTTCTCTGTACCAGTGATACTCGATGTTATTCATCGTGATATGCGTAATATCCCCGGTAAGCGGCGGTGTAGTAAGCGCATAGGAATAATTGATTTGGCTTACTGCAAACGGCCGAAGACCATTTTCTTCTGCGAAACGGTTTGCTGCGTCGATTCTTCCGCAGCTCCAATTGGAAGCGCCGATTTCGCGGACCTTACCTTCCCGGATAAACTGATTTAACGGATAGAGCATCTCTTCCGGCGGCACGTCAGGCCTGTCCCGATGGAGAAAATACAAATCAATATACTCCGTACCCAAGGCTTTCAGGGAAGCCTCTAAATCTTTCCGCAGCTCTTTCTCACTCAAGCGCGTCTTATACATTTCCTTCCGCGAAAGCGGAAAACCGCCTTTACTGATGATTGTTACTTTGTTCCGATCCCTTTTTTTTAAATACTCCCCCAAAAACTCTTCGCACTTTCCATTGCAATAGGAACGCGCGACATCCAGCGTACAAAAGCCCAGCTCCAGATAGCGATCAAGGATTGCAAAGCATGCATCCTTTTTTTCTTCCTCACCCAGTCTCCCCGCGCCAAGAATCAGACGGTCCAGTTCTAAAACACCGGCTTTCAGCTTTTCCATATCTTTCCCCCCGCCACTTTCAAAAAGGAAACATCCATTTTATGAAAATATTCTACCGGTTGCGCTACAGTAATAATCGTTTGTACACCCCGAATTTTATCCAGCAGCATTTTCTGCCTGGCAGGATCCAGCTCTGAGAGAACATCATCCAGCAATAAAACGGGATATTCCCCCAAATCCTCTTTCATCATTTCCAGCTCCGTAAGCTTTAAAGCCAGCGCCGCTGTACGCTGCTGCCCCTGAGACCCAAAATACCGCAGATCCGTATCCCCTAATTTAATGATAATATCATCTTTATGCGGACCGATGGTCGTAAAGCAGCGCTTTTGATCTATTTCCCGATTTTTTTCCAAGAGCTGCAGCATGATCTCATAGACATCACTGCCGTCTTTTCCAAGTCCCTTATATTCACAGCTGAGCTTTTCCCTGCCTGAAGAAAGATAGGCATGATTTTTTTCCGCAACGGGCGAAAGTCTTCGGCAAAAGTCAATGCGCGCCTTTATTACAGGCGCAGCCCGCTGCGCTAAAAGTGCATCCCAAACTTCCAAAGAATCTGCCTTTCCGCCTTCGCGCAAAAGAGAATTTCTTTGCTGAAGCACCTTATTATATTCATTCAGTGCATAAAAATAGTGCTTGCTCACCTGAGAAAGCTCAATATCCATAAACCGCCGCCGCTCCGACGGCCCGGCTTTGATCAGGGAAAGATCTTCCGGCGAAAAAATTACACCGCTGAGCTGCCCCAGCATTTCACTGATGCGCGAAATTGCCAGGCCATTCACTAAAATCCGCCGCTTTTGCCCCCGGGAGAGCACCATATCCACAGTATGCCGCCCGTCTTTCTGACGGCTCTCGCCGCGGATACGCGCCCAGGTACGCTCCTGCATAATCATATCGTTTTCTCTTGCCGTGCGGTGGCTTTTTCCCGTGCAAAGCAAATAGACAGCCTCTATCACATTGGTTTTTCCCTGCCCGTTTTCACCGGTAAGGATTGTGATACCCTCGGAAAAGGAAAGATCCAGCTGTTCATAGGAACGAAAGTTCCACAGTTTCAGATCTTTCAGATACATTACAGTCTTACCGGCAAAATCAAATACAGATATTTATTTCCGTCCACAGGCGTAATCACTGTAGGACTTGACGGCGTAGTAAAAGCAAAATTGATAAACTCATCGCTGATATTTTTTAAACATTCTACAAAATACCGAGGATTAAAGCCAATTTCAATCGGCTGCGCGCTTCCGGAATAATCGACCTCCTCGTACGCGTTTCCCGTATCCGAACGCGAGGTAATGATCAGCTTGGATTCACTGAATTTAAACACCACATAATTGTTGCGGGTATTTTCCCTTACCATCAGCCAAGCACGGTCGATCGCCTCCAGCATGTCCACACGAGAGATCACGATCTGATTGCTCAGTTCTGTAGGAATAATAGGCTTATATTTAATAAATTCGCCCTCAATCAGCCGGGTAATAATTTTTGTTTCTTCAAGCTCTACCATACAGTAGCTCTTTTGAATATAAATTCTTACCAAATCCTCTGTATCAGCAAGAATTTTTGTGATCTCCGAGAGTGCCCGGGCAGGAATAATTGCCTTAATATTTTCTTCTGCATCCTCCATATAGGAATTCCGCAGCGCAAGCCGGTATCCGTCCAGAGCCACAACATTGATCGATTCATTTTCGATCTCAAACAAGCAGCCGGTCAAAATCGGACGAGATTCATCTACCGCAGTAGCAAACATGGTCTGATTGATCATCTCCCGCAAAGAATTCTGCGGCAGCGTAAAAAATTTCTCCTTGTCAATTACCGGCAGCGCAGGATATTCTTCAGGATCCAAGGCTGAAATATTCATTTTTGAATAATTTCCCGTTACGGAAACACCTTCACGATGATTTCCCTTAATTTCGATCATGCCCTCCGGCATTTTTCTGATAATTTCAAAAAAGAATTTTCCTGTCAGTACTACCTGTCCTTCTTCTTTTACATCCGCAGCAATTTTTGTTTGGATTGTTAAAGAAGAATCCGTAGTGGTAAGAATCACTTCATTTCCGTCGGCTTTAAATAAAATACCTTCGGTAATGGGATTTACGCTTTTGGAAGGCAGTGCTTTAGCAGCAATATTCAGTCCGTTGAGCAGCGTCATTTTATCACAGGAAAATATCATAATTGAGGCACCTCTTTCATAGAATAGTTGTAGAAATAAAATAAATCATCTATCATCATATATCATGTTCATAACGTGGAAAACATCGATATCCATAGGAAAACAGGGTTTTTTTTGCCAATGCATGTGTGGACAGGCCGTGGAACGCATGTGGAAAACCTGTGGATATCATAATGCAATACAGCAGGATATATGTATTTATCTATATTATACATTTTTATCTTGAAATTTGCAATAGTTTTCATCGTTCTGCCTTGCTGAAAAACAGAGGGTGGAAAAGGGATGATTTGTTAAAATGCGCAGTGTTTTTTTCAGGAACACAGAACAGAAAGATCCTTTTTGCAGTGAAACTATTGTGCGGCAACAGGATTTCGCAATATAAGTCTTTTTTTTTGAGGCGGCAAAACAAAGGAAGGTTGAAACAGAAAGAGGATTGCGGAGCTTGGTTAGAGAAATGAAACGCAGCGGCTCGGAATAAAATAAGCCTCCCTCAGCTGAGGGAGGCGGTAACTCGGAAGTGTTGACGGA
>URTC01000097.1 GCA_900550765.1 uncultured Clostridia bacterium
TGGGGATTCTCTCGGCAAAGGCAACAAGCGAGGCCGGCGGTACTATGACGCTGTACAGCGGCGATGCTTGGATGTTCTTGCTGATGATTCTGGCGCTGATTTCCACCCTGTTCAGCTTTGTCATTCCGAATAAAGTTCGTATTATTCAAACCATTACTGGCTGCTTATTGGGTTTGCTTCTGATTGTCATGCCGATTCTTGATTATACAATGTTCTACAGTCAAAACCATTTTGTTATAGAACCCGGTATGTATATATTAATGGTCTTGGGTGTATTGATTCTTCTCTTTGCAATTTTTGATTTCATCCGTTGTCACGCGGAATATGTTGCAGAGCAGGTACATCTCTACGGCGAAGACTATAAAGAACAAAGAAAAGCAGAAAAGGCGGAAGCCCGTATCAAAGCCGAACGTGAAAAGCTCAATAAAGAATCCACAGAAACGGACGGCAAAAAGGCCTTAAAGAAAAGAGAAAAAAAGACGAAAAATAAAGAATAAAATAAGGCCCCGAAAATATCTTTCGGGGCTTTTTTATAAGGAGTATTATGAGAATTGTAATCGGAATGTCCGGAGGCGTTGATTCTTCCGTTGCGGCGTACCTTTTAAAACAGCAAGGATATGACTGTGTAGGAAATTTTATGAAAAATTGGGTGGAAGCTAAAAACGGACAATGTTCAGCCCATCAGGATTATGACGATGTACGGGCCGTTTGCGATACAATAGGCATTCCGTATTACTCCGTTAATTTTTCAAAAGAATACTGGGACAGAGTTTTTAAAATCTTCCTTGATGAATATGCTGCCGGCAGAACACCAAACCCGGATATCTTATGTAATAAAGAGATAAAATTTAATTCTTTTTTGAATTTTGCACTATCTATCAACGCGGAATATATCGCTACGGGACATTATGCCCGGCTTGAAGAACAAAATGGCTTAATGACGCTTTTACGGGCAGCAGATGAAAGCAAAGACCAAACGTATTTTTTGTACGCTCTGAATCAGGAACAGCTGCGTCCAGTAAAGTTTCCCATAGGCAATATAAAAAAAACAGAACTGCGTCAAATAGCGCAGCGTGCAGGATTAAGCAATTGGAAAAAGAAAGATTCCACAGGAATCTGTTTTATCGGTGAACGCCGTTTTCGAGAATTTTTATCCGGTTTTTTACCGGCACAAAACGGAGATATTCTTTCCCTTGACGGTAAAAAAATCGGTACGCACAGCGGCGCTATGTATTATACGCTGGGACAGCGGCATGGCCTTGGGATCGGCGGAAATAAAAACAGCAGCGGTCAGCCATGGTTTGTTGTTAAAAAGGATATTCCTCATAATATTCTTTATGCCGCACAGGGAGAACATCCATTGCTGTATTCCGCCTCCTCTGTTGCTTCACAGCTCTCTTTTATTGCAGGCGAAGCACCGGCAAAAAGTTTCGATTGTACCGCAAAGTTCAGATACCGTCAGCCAGACCAGCAGGTGCATGTAGAAATCCATGAAGATAAAATGCTGCTGATCCACAAAACTGCCCAGCGGGCTGTAACGCCGGGGCAATCTGTGGTTCTGTATGATCATGACATTTGTCTTGGCGGCGGTATTATTGATGAAACATTCGATCAAAAGCCGTAATATGCTGATAGATCTCTTCTTCATTTTCTGTTTCGGTTATTTGCCAATACGGCGGCAGTAAATGTTTGTAATTTTTAAAACGCCGATCCATCAGCAGGATAAATCCCGCATCTTCTTCTGTTCTGATCAGTCTGCCGGCTGCCTGGCAGACTTTATTGATTCCCGGATATACATAAGCGTATTCAAAGCCTTTTTGATACTGCTTATCAAAATAAATACGGATTCTCTCCCGGGAAAAATTATACTGCGGCAGGGCTACTCCTACAATAATAATTCCACGGATTCCCCGAAGGTCGATGCCTTCACTAAAATGGCTTCCCATTACGGCAAAAGCCAAATTCGCGTTTCCCTGAAGGAGCTGCTCCGTAAAAGCGGCACTTTCCTCTGCGGAAAAATCGCTTTCCTGCATAAGAATCGGAATTTGCATGTATTGTGCTACCGCATGCATAAATTGAAAAGAGGGAAAGTAAACGATTAAATTTCCCACCGCGTTTTCACGGCATCTTTTTATTTTTTGTGCAATAATACCGTAAAATTGCTCCCGTACCGTATAGCGTGTATCCACACTGTAATCGGCAAGAACCATCAGCTTGCCGGCATAAAAAGGGTAGGGCACCGAAAACCCGTAAGCGGTTTTTTGGGGCAGTAAACTATTTTTATAAAATTCATAGGGAATCAGCGTAGCCGAATAAAGAATAGCTGAACAGCCCTTTGCAATACTTTCCTCCAAATAAGGAGCGGGATCAAGGCACTGCAGAACAACCGTCTCTCCATCTTGATGATAAAGAGCAAAGTTGTCTTCATGAAAGAAAGCAAACAGCATTTGAAACCGAAACGCATCTTTAAGAAATAAGGTCACCTCTCCCGGAAGCGGCTGTGTCTGCAGAAATTCTCCTGCAGTTTCCTGAACGGCAAGAATTTTAAAATTAATTTTTTTAACAGCTTCAAGCGCTATAGGAGCCTCTGCTTCAGTATTTTTAAAAAGCTTGTTCAGCTCGGTAGATAACTGTGTTAACCGCCGATATAACCTGCTCTCCTTGGGCAGCAGCTTTTTTATCGCACGGATCCGATTCTTGGAAAGCGAAGAAGAGTACATATCACGGCCGCGTTCGATTAAATTATGCGCTTCATCGATTAAAAAGGCATACGGGCCGAACTGTTCAAAATAACGGCGCAAATATACCATAGGATCAAACAGATAGTTATAGTCTGCAAGAATGACCTGTGCCTCCAAGGAAAGCTCAAGAGAAAGTTCATACGGGCAGATTTCATATTTTTTTGCAGCAGCAGCAATTGTATCAAAACAAAAATCATCCTGTTCTAAGATTTCCGGCAAAGCATCATGCAATTTTTTATAAAAATCTTGAGAATACGGACATTTTTCAGGAGAACAGTCCTGATCTTCCATCAAGCAGGCCTTGCTTTTTGCTGTAATAACGCAGCTTTTAATTTTTAATCCCTGCTTTCGCAAAAGATTCAGTGCCTGCTCATTGACCTGCATTGTTTGATTTTTTGCGCTGAGGCAAAAAATTTTTTCAATGTCGCCCTGCGCCATATTCTTTATCGCCGGAAAAAGCGCCATCATCGTTTTTCCGCTGCCTGTTGGAGCCTGCAAAAAGAGATTTTTATTTTGTTTGATCGCCGAATATATTTGTGCTGCGCCTTCTCTTTGACCTTTTCGGAAGTGCGGAAAAGGAAAGTGCAAAGTCCGTGCGCTGCATAAAAAATCACGGTATGCCTGCAACCGCCGTGACACAACCCGAGAATACTCGTCCGTCAGCTCATAGAAAAATTTTTGTAGATTTTCAAAGGAAAAGCGATATTCAAAATCAACAATCTTTTCCTCCAGAAGGCAAAAATAACTCAACCTGCCCTGAATATAAGGCAGGGAATGTTCCTTGGCATAAATATAGGCATAAATCATCATTTGCGCTTTATGAGCCGCTTTTAAAGGCATATGAATAGAGGAGGCCTTACAATAAGTAGATTTTATTTCATGAATAAAATAATCCTTTTTATCAAAAAAAATACCATCAGCACGGCCTTGAATTTTTAAAGAAAAACCGTCATATTCTACAACATTTTCTAAAGGAACTTCTCTTTGATATCTGATATTTTCATTTTCACTGTAAATATTTTGCAGCTTTTTATGGGCAGCAGTTCCTTGAAGCATTCTGTCTATCGACGGCATGGCTCCTAAGGACCCTTCAGGAAAGCAATATTCAGCCAATTCTCCCGCAGAAAGCTGTATCACTGTATTCTCCATAATCCTCTCCTCTTTATAAGTATAGCACTTTACAGCCTTTAAGTAAATATGAATTATTTGTACTAATAATTGACTTGTTTTCGACATAATGTTACAATATTAGACATATAGGAGGAAGAAATATTGAAAAAGGCTGTTTTTTTAATACTTTTCATATACTTATCGTGTATTATAATACCGATTTCTGCCTCTGCAGAATTATTGGAAAATGGTAGTTTTGAGCGGGGAATGGAGTATTTTATCCACACGGAAGCGGAAGGTCAGTATGAGCTTACCGAAAATACAGCATCTTCAGGAACGTATTGTGCGTATTTGTTTGCACGCACCAATAAAAACATATGCATCCAATATGATATTAAATCCGTACTTGAACAAAACGGTATGCAATATTATTGTTTCTCGGTTGCCGCAAAACTGGATGACCGGGCTTTTGATTCTTCAAAATTTCGTGCAGTTGTCAAAATTGTTACGGATAAAAACGAATTCATTTATTCGGGTTCAGATATTAAAATTACAAACGAACGTTTCACCCTTTGTACAGGCAGTACAAATATTTTATGGCAGGGGACGATTCTTCAGGCGTGCCTATATCTTGAAAACTGTACAAAAAATGAATATCCCAATTTATTTGTTGACGACTTTTCTCTTTCATTTTCCCCGGCAGACATTCCTTCCGCTTCTGAAGCACCGGAAACGCTAAGCTTTGCAGAGGTGCAAACAGGTGCCCTGCGCCGGGACATTTGGGATGATTCCTGCAAAGAAGCACAGGCTGCCGCCGCAGAACTTTGGCCTCTGCGATATCGCTCTCTGCTGCCATTTCATACAGCGGTGCAGGACACCGTCCGTTTCGGCCATTATAAGGAAATTATTGATGTGGAAATCGCTTTTGCCGAATATGCCGGAATTGACTTCTGGGCCTATTATTGGTTAAAAGACAGCGGTGCTTATCAGGCACACCGTACAAGTACGCGCTCCTCTGCTGTAAAGCTTTGTTTTGTTTTAGACAAAACGTTGTCCGCAGAAGAGATCCAAGAAATGACAGACTATTTTTCTCTGGATTGTTATTTCAAACTTGCGCAAAGACCCATACTCTTTCTTGAAGACGACGCATATGAAACGCTTGAACTGCTGTTAAAACGATGTTCAGAACAAAATACAGCAGCACCGTATATTATTCTGATTTCCCAAAACAATGTTCAGGCGCACGCCAAAGGAATTGATGCCATTGCGCCTGCAGGAAATTCACAGGATTGGCAAAATGCTCTTTCTTATACAAAAAATATTGTGCCTATGGTATGCTGCGGAGAAAGCAAAAAGAATCCCTTTCCAGCACAGAAGATAGCCCAAAGCGTTGAAGAGGCACTTCGCTTTTGTTCCCAAACTTCTGCAATTCCAGGATGCATTTTAATTGACGCCTGGAATAAGAATCTGCAGGGCTCTTTCATAATTCCTACCCTGTGTTTTGATAAAGAAGGAAATGCGGTTATCGAAAACGGACGCTGCCGCCTGGATACTTCACGCATCGATGCTCTGCATAATATATTAAATCCGAATGGAAATACAGATATTTTAAGATACTACGGTACTTATCCGTCAGACATTCCGGAGCCGAGCCCGACGACTGTATCTGCTGTTCCCGGTACTTCCGATCAAAAAGAGCCCCTACCTGATTCCGGTACGGAAGAAGAGGAGGCAACCGCAAATATTTCCGAAACGGATGGAGCAGCTGAAAATGAAATACTCATACACAGCAATAATGCCAAGGGATATCTTTGGCTGCTCGCAGGTATTTTCCTGTTAACCGCAGCCATTGTTATTCTAATTATTTTGTTTAAAAGGAAGCAACGAAATGAAAAAGAAAGCAGAAATCATGGATCGTAATGCCGTTAACCGTGCATTAACACGGATATCGCATGAAATTATAGAAAAAAACAAAGGGATCGAAGATCTGTTTATTATCGGCATCCGCCGCAGAGGTGTATCGCTTGCCAAAACTATTTTAAATAACATTTCTGCAGTGGAAGGAAAAACACCGGAATACGGTGAGCTTGACATCACTTTTTATCGGGATGATCTCACTGTGCAAAAAAACGAAGGGCTCCGGGAAAAACCAACATTTGATTCCAATGACAAAAAAATTGTTTTGGTTGATGACGTTATTTTTACCGGCAGAACCGTTCGTGCCGCAATTGATTGCCTGATGGATATCGGGCGCCCCAAATGCATACAGCTTGCTGTATTGATTGACCGCGGGCATCGGGAACTTCCAATCCGGGCGGATTATGTCGGCAAAAATGTTCCCACCAGCTTAGAGGAGATCATTAAAGTTACTACGGATGAATTTGACGGAAACCAAGCTGTTACCTTATACGAAAAATAAAACCAAAACAGTTGCAGAGTATCCCTTTCAGGGATACTCTGCTCTTCTTTCCTACAAAAATACCATGATTCCGATTTGCTTATACTGCAATACGGAAATCCTTATATACCTTTCGAATAATACCTGCGGCGATTACAATTGTTAGAATATCTGCTGCGGGAAAAGAAAACAATATCCCATCCAATCCCATAAAAGCAGCCATAACGATCGGCAATAACACACCGAAAATAATTTCACGAGTCAATGAAATAACCGTGGAAAGAACAGCCCTTCCCAATGCCTGCAGATAAATAAACGTACCTTTATTAAGCATAGCCAGCGGCAT
>URTC01000098.1 GCA_900550765.1 uncultured Clostridia bacterium
AGCTGGCAGCCTATTCTTTCTTGATCTTTAACCTGCTGTGCGCTCCTTGCTTTGCGGCAATCGGTGCCATCAAGCGGGAGATGAATTCCGCAAAGTGGACCTGGTTTGCTATTGGATATCAGTGCGTATTTGCATATGTCATTTCACTGATCGTTTATCAGCTGGGGTTGCTCTTTACCGGCAGCGGCAATGTAATAGGCGTTATTTTTGCGGCAGCATTCATTGCGTTAATTGCGTTTATGCTCTTTAAACCGTATACCGAGGCCAATAAACTTACAGCAAAAGTAAGGATTAAATAGTTTGGGAGAGAGCCTATGTTTTCATGGTTTAAAGAAAATATTGCTGTAATTCTTGTTTCGCTGGCGCTGCTTGCTGTGGTGGTATGGATCATCGTGAGTATGCTCCGGAGAAAAAAGAAAGGAAAATCCTCTTGTGGCTGCAGCTGTGCGGATTGTCCTATGGGGGGAAGCTGTCACGGGAAGAAATGAAAAAAAGGCGGTGCTGACCGCCTTTTTTTTATAAGATCAAAAAATTGGATTTTCGCTTAATGCTATGTGGTGGTAATAGTTTTCAAGGGCGTAAACATGCTGATGCAGCTGTGCTGCGGAATGAATATAAGCGTTTTGTTCATGAAGAGCAAGCTGAAATTTTATCGGAAGCGAAACAAAATAACGTCGGGAACTTCCGCTGCCGCGGAGCAGGCTGTTCAGATCGTTATATATCAAGAAAATCCCTCCTTTTATTTAAGTTTGCGGGAAAAGTAAAAAATTATGCAGGAAAAGTAAAGAATAGAAGGGACAACATTGACAGCCGATTTTTTCTTTGATAAAATATCAAAAAACCAACTATAAAAGGAAAGCGTTTGTAATGGAGAAAAAAGAAAGTTTTTTTTCACAGGAGAAAATACCTGTGCAGGGGGTGGAAAGCAATTCAATTTATGAAATTTACCGTTTGAAGGAAACAGGGCAGGTTATTTGTGAAATTAAAATCGATGCAGGATTTAACGGAGAAACGGTGGAAATTGCACAGATTACGGATATTCATTTTAACTATTGCAATGCCGCGGATCAAGGGGATCCGGAGGTTCTATATACAAAAAAATGCCGGAAATGGAACGCAGGGGGTGCCTGTGCGATTGCCGCAGAACGGGCCATGGCCTGCGCGGCGTGCTTTGATCAAACGGTTGTTACCGGAGATACGCTGGATTATCTTTCCTGCGGTGCAATGGAGTTAATGCAGAAGTATATTTTTGACGCAGATCCGCAGGTGCTTTGCTGTTTGGGCGGCCATGAGCTTACCAAGCAGACGGAAACCGGGCGTCCGGATCAGCTGCCGTTAGAAGAACGGCTTGCAATTTTGCAAAAGTTTTGGAGGCATGATATCCATTATGCCGCTAAGCTGATTAAAAATAAGGTTTTGGCCGTTGCTATCGATAATAGTCAGTCGCATTATCTGGATTGTCAAATCGGGCGTTTAAAAAAGGATATTGAAACAGCAAAAGAAAAAGGATATATCATCCTGTTATTTCAGCATGAGCCTATTTCTACCCAAAACCCCGAGGATCAAATTTGCAGGGCGATATGGGCGCAGTATAAAACAGAGTATAATTTTTATGACGGTGCTATTGTCGGCGGCGATTTTGCCAATGCCGCTGACCGTGAGGTATACCAGTTGATTACCGAAAATGCTGACGTGGTAAAGGGAATTTTTTGCGGGCATCTGCACAGTGTGTTTTATAATGAGATACAGGCCAGCTATACAGATGCGCAAGGCAGCCATAAAGCGGTGATCCCCCAGTATACGCTTACGAGCAACGCTTATGAGGATTATGCCGGCTTGCTGATGCGTATTATTATTCAATAGCGAAGCAGCAGTATTTTTTTAAAAAACTATCATTGCCCGGCAGAACTGCTTTATGAAAAGATCTGTAATTTTCCGGTGTTATGCTTTCTTAATAAAGCAGAGGTCTCTTAAAAAGACTTTAGCAGCGTAAAAAAGCTTCCCTTAAAAGGGGAAGCTTTTTAGAGCAAAAGCTCAATTTGTATTTTTCTCCGCCGCGGGCAGAATTTATTCCGCAAGCGGTTTTTTGTTCCCTCGTCTCTTTCTTCCCGGGCACAGAAGCGCCTCAATTGTTTCCGGCTCCAGCGTGATCAGCAGCTCCAGCTGCTGTACAAAATAGTCAAACTCCAGGTTTTCTATCCCGGTGAAGTTCTTGCTCTTCCAGCACCCGCCCCGCATCTTTTCCAGCTGCTGCCGTACCAGATCGTCAAAATCCCTCTGCACGCCTTCATCCGCCGGTATCAACCCATATTCGCAGAAGCGGCTCTCGATATATTTGGCAAAAAAGTATTTTGTCTGTGCCACAAAAATTTCTAAGTTCAGCGGGTTGTTCTCCAAATTTGCCAGCACCGGCATCTCTGCTTTCTTTAATTCGTTGCCCGAATACACCGCCTCCAGCTCCGGGAAGCCCCCCAGGGGTGCAAATAGCTCCGGGATCTCCAGTGTTTTCAGCAGATCGAACAGATACGCTGCCTCAAACAGCGCTGCCTCCAGCAGATCGCTGTCCCCGTCTTCCTGGGGGACCAGCAGCTCGGTTTTCAGGGAATCCAGGTACTTTGCCTGTGGCGTAACGTCCCTGCTGTACAGCGTCAGCAGCGCTTCTTTTTTCGCATACAGTAAAAAATATTCGCCTTTTTCGGGCAGGTCTTTCGTATATTTCTCCGCTGTTTTGCGGTCTCCCCACGCATAGGCTACTTCATTGGGGCGAAGGGACTCCATTGCGGGGATCTGCGCCGCCCTCAGCGGCGCAAGCTTTTGCAAAAAGTCATACAGGTACATCGGGGAATGCTGGGCGGCTCGTTCTTTACGCGTCATGGTTTTACTCCTTTAAAAAAAAATTACCGGGCTGTGACAGCCCGGCTCAAAAAAAATACTAAGGGGGAGGAAGCCCCCTATGAGAAGGGAAAATTCCCAACTCACCATATATAGAGTCCGGCCCCCGTCCGCGTGTGACAATATGGCACAGCAAACGGACGGGTTGCAGCCGGACAGGCAAACTCCCGCGGGGAACCCGGAGAGCAGTGGAAAGAACCCAGAATCGTGGGCTATCGTACAAAAGCGTTGTACGGCGCGCCGAGACACTTAAAAAATGTTCCCGCCAAAAGCGCATTTGCCCACAACGCATATCAAATTTGACTGTCTTCACAGCGCACCGCCGCCAACAGCAGGTATCCATATATCTCATAATTGACAAATTATTGGGAATATGTTACACTGTAACTGTCGCAGAAGTGACTTAGGCGTTGTCTGTGCAACCCTGAGTTCGGACGTGAGGGGCGCCAACCTCTCACGCTCCGCTGCGGCCTCTTTTTTCCCCCTTGGGAAGTTAACCCCTTGGGTAAGGCTCGTCTTGTTTGACAGCGTTATGAAATTTTACTTTTCCTCCAACTTGGATCTGACAATTTTTTCACATCCTTTGCATGAAGATTGATTTGTTTTATTGTAAATTGACAACTTGGAACGTTTCATGTATTGGAAAATTCAAACCAAGCATCAAATTATAACTGTCATTTTACAAAGCTGTTTTCTCAGCTTCCTCTGCTAAATAACTGAAAGACTTTCGCTTCTTTTGGCTCCCTCTGCTAAACGAGCAATTTCTCTTTCTTGGCTCCCTCTGACGAGGGAGCTGCCGAGCGCCAGCGAGGCTGAGGGAGAGAGGTCTTACTGCATCGTTTAAGCTTTTGCCTCTTTCTCTCCCTCCGTCAAAACTTCGTTTTGCCACCTCCCTCGTCAGAGGGAGGCTTGACATAGTGACATATTGCCACAAGATATCTTAACTTTTGAATATGTTTGTTATCTTGTTTTTTTATGCAAATCAGTTAGTTTGTCTATCCCCTCGGCTCCCTCTGCTAAACGAGTGTTTTCGCTTTCTCGGCTCCCTCTGACGAGGGAGCTGCCGAGCATCAGCGAGGCTGAGGGAGAGAAAGACTACCCCTCAGTCGCCTGCGGTGACAGCTCCCCTGACAAGGGGAGCCAGGAACGCGGAGAGACTTGTTGCAAGAAAACAAAAAACCGAGCAGATGCGTGACAAACACATCCATTCGGTTCGTTTTGAAAACAGAATGACCCAACCCACTCTTCGGCAACATTCGTTCGCACAAATGAAAACAAATCATTTTCAAAAACTCGTATAACACTTGCAATGTTTTGTTAAATATGTTATACTTGCTTTACGTCGGTGCCGGAAATCCGGTTGGTAATTATGTGCTCGTTCACATAATTTATCAGGAAATGTTGAACGCCAATTCAACAAATCTGCCGGCGCTTTTTTCTTCCCCGCCGGTAGGAGAACAATATTTACTTTTTTTGTTATTTTAGCATATCCCAGGGCTTGTGTCAAGAGTTTTTGCAAAAAATAGGGAAAATTTGTTAGGATTAAAATGGGTTTCTCTGCTAAACGAATATTTTCGCTTTCTCGGCTCCTTCTGCTAAAGGGGCGTTTTGGCTTTCTCGGCTCCCTCTGACGAGGGAGCTGCCAAGCGCCAGCGAGGCTGAGGGAGAGAAAGACTACCCCTCAGTCGCCTGCGGCGCCAGCTCCCCTGACAAGGGGAGCCAGGAGCGCGGGGAGGATTGATTTTGGGCCTCTTTCTCTCCCTCCGTCAAAACTTCGTTTTGCCACCTCCCTCGTCAGAGGGAGGCTTGACGCGTTCCGAACTATCCTGTTTTTTGCCCAAAGAAAACTTATTTATGTTCCAATTCGCCATAAATAATTCCTATTAATGAAAGTTTGTTATCAGCAAGATTTTCTACTTTAGGAACTTATTTTGCCCCCTCGGCTCCCTCTGCCAAACAACCGAAAGACTTTCACTTACTCGGCTCCTTCTGGTGAGGAAAAGAAGCTTTAACTGCTAAATCGATATATTCACACACGCCGCTGAAATTGCGATCAATATCCAAATTACAAATCCTCAATACCGTTAAATGCATACTCTCTAATTCTTTGGTGCGCACCTCATCTTTTTTCGCTTGTGCTGCCGTATAATGCTCACCGCCGTCCAGCTCGATCACAAGACCAGCTTTAGCACAGTAAAAATCCGCAATATAATTTCCAATTGCTTTTTGCCGTTGAAAACGGATCGGGTAATCCCGCAAGAATTCATACCAGAGTTTTCGTTCCCATGGCGTCATATTCTTTCGCAGTTCTTTTGCCAAAAGGATATTGTTTTTGTTATATTTCTTCATTATTTTGCCCTCTGCTAAAGTTTACGCTTTTAACACCCGCTTAAGCGAGCCTGTAGATCTTTGCATACGCAAAATTCCCATAAAAGCAATCTCTTTCTTCATACTATAACATTTCCTTTTCAATTTTTCAAGCCATACCTATAATAAAGAATATTCTATTATGGTTGCTGTAAAACCCCTGCTTTTCCCTTAAGAAAAAAATTTTACAACAGATAGCCCGCGCGTTTTTTATCCTTCTCCTTTCTCAAATAAATTTTAAAAGATTCAAAAAAGGAGTATACCAAACAGATAAGCGAATTGTGCATAAATCCAGTCTGATAAATTATGTTTTCCGTACTACCACTCTACCTATCCCTGCGTAAAAAATTCTGCAAAAAAAAACAGAACCGCAGGCGAATGCGCTTGCGGCTCTGTTTTTTCCTTCACAAACAACTATAAACAGAATAGGATATAGGCTTTTTCATTTTTTATCATAAAACTTAATTGAAGAATTGCAACTTACAATGCATCAGAATCCAAACATTATTTTTCACCCGTAAGGGGCTTCATCGTGGGGAACAGCAGCACATCCCGAATAGCGGCGCTGTCAGTCAGCAGCATCACAAGCCGATCAATGCCGATGCCAAGACCGCCAGTCGGGGGCATCCCATATTCCAGTGCACAGAGGAAATCTTCATCCACATCATTTGCTTCTTCGTCACCCAATGCCTTCAGCCTGGCCTGCTCTTCAAAACGGCTGCGCTGATCAATCGGATCATTCAATTCAGAGAATGCATTAGCATGCTCACGGCCCACAACAAACAGCTCAAACCGCTCGGTAAAAGCCGGATCCTCCGGCTTACGCTTAGCCAGCGGAGAGATTTCAACCGGATGTTCGGTAATAAACGTGGGTTGAATCAAGTTCTTTTCACAATATTCCTCAAAGAACAGGTTTAAAATATCCCCTGTTTTATGATGCTCTTCATAGGCAATATGATGCTCTTTGGCCTTTTCACGTGCCTCCTCCAGCGAAGAAACTGCGTCAAAATCCACACCGGCATATTTTTTTACCGCCTGCTTCATGGTAAGCCTTTCAAAGGGCTTGGCCAAATCCAGCTCATATTCACCGTACTTGACGATAGGGGTTTTCAGAACATCGCAGGCCAAATACTTGATGAGATCTTCCGTCAGATTCATCATCCCTTCAAAATCAGTATACGCCTGGTACAGCTCCAAAAGAGTAAATTCGGGATTATGCCGCACGGAAAGCCCCTCATTACGGAACACGCGTCCGATTTCATAAACCCGGTCAAAGCCGCCGACAATCAACCGTTTCAA
>URTC01000099.1 GCA_900550765.1 uncultured Clostridia bacterium
TTGAGCCGCAGCCGTTCTCAAGTGATTATCTGATCTGCGTTCATTATAATCCGGCTTGGAAAAAAGGCGCCGCGCAGCTGCATAACGGATTTAGGCAAATTGATGAGTATCCTGAAAGAACACCTCTTTTAGGACATTATGATGAGGATAATCCCGAGGTGATTGATTGGGAAATCAAATGGGCCTCCGAGCACGGTATCAATTGTTTTATTTATTGCTGGTATCGCTATAAAGAGAATGTAGGTAAAAAGATTACGGTAAAGGATCTGCGCTGCGGGCATGGAATTCATGAAGGACTGTTCCGTGCAAGATACCGGGATAAGATCAAGTTTGCCATTATGTTTGAGGGGCAGAAAAAATGGGCCAATACCAATCCAAAAGACTTTGAGGAAAATTTGCTGCCGTTTTGGATGGAGCAGTATTTTACAAAACCCAATTATTTAGTAATCGATCATAAGCCTGTGGTATATTTTTATGATTATCAAAATTGTATCCGCGATGGCTTCGGCGGGCCTGAGGCCCAGGCAGAGGCTTTCGCTAAAGCACAGGAGTATGCCAAGCAATTTGGATTTGACGGTATCAATTTTCAAATAGAATACCGCTATAATGACCTGGAACGTTACAGCGAGTATCGCAAAGGCGGGTATAACAGTACGTTTACGTATTGCTGGCCGGTGAGGCAGCTGCGGCCTGCGCAGCAGGAGGTGATTCAAGAACAGTTGAAGGCTATGTATCTTCGGGCAGCGGAAGATCCGTATTATTTTATTCCTACTGCCAGCAAGCAGTGGGATCCGCGGCCAAGGCTGGATATTATGCCGGAAATTTACGGTACGGCCGAAAACAGTTCCCTTTGGAATCTGGAACCGGATTCCTGGAGAGAGCTTTTAGAAAAGATCAAGTGCTTGATGGATACCCTTCCTTCCGATGCGCTGGCTTCAAAAATGCTGATATTGGATAACTGGAATGAGTGGGATGAGGGCCATTATCTCTCGCCGCATTATGAGGGAGGCTTTAAATATCTGCAAGCTGTGCGCGAAGTATTCACCAAGCGTGATAATCTGCCGGATTATCGGGATCCGCATTTCCTTGGCTTAGGAGATTATGATAAAGAATGGGGAAAATGTGATCTTTCTGCATATTGTAAAAGAAAACTGCAGAAATAATATTAAAAAGCACCTTTTGCAGGTGCTTTTTTTGAATAAATCGGTGCCGATCAGTCCGCCTTTTAGGATATTTACCGCTTGATTTAGAAATTGATGTTGGTCAACGTCCTGAAGAAATATTTTTGCTGGATTTATGATTTTTTCTTATGTTTAATTTTAAAATAGAATTTGATATTCTTCAAAAATGTGAAACCGCCGGGTACGAAATGTGGTGAAACCGTCCGCAAAGGAAAAAGGCAAAGCTTTCTTTTTCGATAGCAGCAATACCTGCTGCGGCGCTTGTTCTGTGTGTACTTTTATTTCAAAAGGTCCAACGGCGGGGGAAATAGTTTCATTACTTAATACCACAGTATTGACGGTAATATCTTCTTTTGTTTTAAAAGCGGTGATCTCCACATTTGCCGGTGCATTGCTGCTGAAAGAAAAACTGTTTTTCTTTTGCCCCAGGAGCAGAAGCGAGAGGAAAACTCTACGATATTCTTCCATCTGTATACTTTCGATAGGCAATGCTGACCATATGATTGTGCCTTTGCCGTATTTTTTTAGGATAACAGCAGGAATATTGCTCTCTCTGCCCGGAGGGTCCGAATGGATGGAGGCAAAGCGGATTTCGCTGCTCTCGGTATAGGGAAAAGTAATGGTCGCGGCGACGTCCTTGGAAGCTTCAGGCTGCAGGATCGGCGCGGTACCGTCAAAGGGCAGCGGATATTTTTGATTGAAGCCATGAAAGAGTTCAAGGTAAGGCGCGCGGGGGGCGATGTATAAACGGTTACCCCCGGTAAAGCCTGTAACAGTGCCGCCGGTCAATTCCTCTACCAGAGATTTATTTTCACCGCCGCTGAGATAAAGGACGCCGCCGTTTTTTACGTAAGTTATTAAGCGGGCGTTATCGTCGCTTTCCAAGGAAGAGAGCATCGGCGCTGCGATAGCTGTATAATTTAAGTGATGAAAGTTCCCGGTAACACCAAAAGGAATATGATTGCGCTGTAACGTCTCAGCCGCGCTTACACAGCAGGTTTTGCTGGTATAACTCTCCTTATGGCTGTTGAATTTACTTTTAATGCCGTAGTACAACCCGACATCTTCTAACATTTCTCCCTTAAAATAAGATTCAAAGGGGATCTGCATATCAAAAGCCCGGCCAAGTTGTTCATATACGCGGGCATCCATAGTGCCGATGGGGTCAATGGCATCAATAACAAGGGTAGCACCGTGATGAGCAGCGGTTATGGCAATTGCGGTTTTCATTTCGTCCAAAGATTTGGTAAGAGTATGGGAACCCAAAGAGGGCTTGCAGCGTGAGAACATATATTCAAATGGCTGATTTATTGAAATGTTCTTATAAAATTTGCAAGCCAGAGACTGCTCCAAGATGCCGCCGTACAGGTCACCGTTGGAATAATCGCAGGCAAGGTTTACCCTTTCGTCACAGCCGCATATAGAATCCGTGGCAATTCCTGAGGCAAAGTTGAATTCTACAGGCATTTGCGGTTTTAAGTTTTTAATGTAGGCAGACAGCGCCTGTACCCATTCCGCCATCCATTTGGATTTAGCTTGTATCAGAGTAAGATAATCTTCACTGCCCGGTATGGGATCAAGGGGAATATTACCGCCAAATTCCGTCTGCCAGCGTTTTTGGCAGTGCACACAGTAACAGGTTTGCGGCCAAAATGGCATATCGAAGAATAGCGCATCGCAGGCAAAATAGGCAAGCATTTCGTCGACTTGTTCCAATACAAAGCGGCGGTATTCCGCATTGTTTGGGCAGCAGAGACCGTAGCGTGCGGATTTTGCTGAGGCAAAGGGCAGGGCTCCGCCTGCGGACTGGTTGCTTGCGCGCATCGATTGCCCATCCGGATTCACTATGCGCCACTGGGGGTGCCGGTCGTGCTCTCGGGTATTGTACTGAAGACTATAATAACCGATTACTTTAATATTATTGCTATGGCATAATTCAAGTGTATCTCTCATTAGACTTTCTCTGCCGATCAACCCGCGGTGCATTTGTCCGACTTTTGTAGGATAATAACATAGCCCTGCATGCGATTGAAAATATAGCATTGCATAGTTGATATGTGCGCGCGTTAAGTTCTTTACATATTCCTCCGGAGAAAACAGGGATAAAAATTCGGGATTCCAATCGTCAATATGCATATCGCATAAATGACGACGATAAAGATTTGAATACCACATAAAAACACCTTCCTTTCATGAATATATTAGCATAGAAAAACAGGCGAAGATAGATAGATCAAGTTAAAAAAATAGTAATTTGGAACAAATATTTGATGCTTTTATACTTCTATGATATAATACTTGAGAAGAAAATGAAGAAGAAGAGAATGGATTTTGAAGGGCAATGAATTAATTCAAGCTGTTTGTGAAGATCTCTATAATATTACAGGAATCAAAACAGTGTTGTATGATGCGGATATGAAGTTTATTTATTCTCATCCATGTACGATGAGCGGATTTTGTATCGAAGTGCGTAAAAATAAAAGCTTTCGGGAAAAGTGCCTCCATTGTGACCGGTTGGGCTTTGAACATTGTAAAAAAAGCGGAGATATTTGCATTTATCGCTGCCATATGGGCCTTACCGAGGCTGTAGCGCCGATTATTGACAGCGGTATTGTTATTGGATATTTGATGTTCGGGCAGATTGTATCCGCCGGGGAGCGTCCGAAGGTGCTAGAAAGAATTTTGCAAAGCAGCCAAATACAAGAAAAACAGGTTTTTCTTCAGTTGTTGGAAGAGATTGAGGAAAAAAATAATGCACAAATACGGGCAGCGGTAAGAATTATTACAATGTGCGCTTGTTATATTCGCCTCAATAATATTTTAAATGTACAGAAAGAAAATCTTGCGCTGCATATCGGGCAGTATGTTCAGAGCAATATAGCGGATATAAATTTAGGAATCCAAAGTATTTGCAGAGAATTCTCTATATCTCGCGGAACGCTGTATAATCTTTCTAAAAAATCTTTAGGGATGGGAATTACCCAATATATTCGTAGTATGCGTTTAAAAAGGGCAATGGAACTTTTGAATACAAAGGATATGCCGGTTTACCGGATCGCGGAAGAGTGCGGGATAGGAGATGTGAATTATTTTATCAAATTGGTAAAAAAAGCAACGGGAAAAACGCCGAAACAAATACAGGCAGAAAGTGAAAACGATAGTAAGGAGAAAGACTAAATAATTTCGCGGCAGATAAAAGAATTTTTTACAGGAGATAGCAGTACGCAAGACACTTATAAGAAGAAGTTTGGAGGAGTAAAAAACACAGCGCATTTTTTGCTGTGTTTTAATATTTTACTGATTCATTTTTTCAGTAAATTTAATACTGCGGGCAGTCAATTGAACCCATGCGGGTCTGAACCCACTTTTCAGTGCATTTTTTTTCGATTTAATGTTAGACCAAGCGCAGCAATAAAAAGGAACGATGTCTTTTTTTAATACCTCCAGTGCCAGGCGGCTGGTCAGGCACGCGGCAATGCCTTGTCTGCGGTATTCAGGCAATACGTCAATGCCGATTTGCCACATGGTATCGCAGTCTGCTGAACAGCCGGCAAGGCCGATTAAACGATCGCCGTCAAAGGCGCCGATTCCCAGCACATCCAGATGCCGGCGTTCTTTGCAAAGTGCATTGCTCCACTGGGGAAGATAGAGCGTATTAAAATCTTTAGGATACAGCAGCCTGGTTTTATACCTGCACGGCAGAGGTATCATTTGTGTAGCATCCGGTAAAAAATATTCTGCCATAAAACATACGCATAGGTCCCGCTTTTTTAAAATTTCATTTAACACCTGTATTGCGGGTGTTTCAAAGCAGTGCTCCACGGAATATTTGTTGATATAGCTTTCCGTGTCCGCGGCAAGCTCCGCGGATACGGATGCCACGATATTATTCCCATAGGAGGTAAGATCGCAAGAAAACGGCAGGGTCAGATATTTTCTTGCTTGTGTATTCGGACGGGAGAGTACTACTTTGTTGGAAAAGGCAAGGAAATCATCCGGCTCACAGCTGCTGTCAATGGCAGATTGCATCATAGCAATTTTTAGGATTTGATTGTTTGTTAGCATAAATATCTCCCGGCGGAGAAGGCATTACTTATTCTGCCCGCCCGTCTTTTTCTGCTGCAATAGGACTGGTTTGAGATTTTTGTTTGGATGTAATAAAGGTGTAAGCCCAGCCTTTTTTCTGTTTCAGTGAAAGAAAACCTAAAATGGACGCAAGAAGAGCGCCGCAGCCATCTACAATGATATCCTTCATGGTATCAGAAAGCGCCGCACGTCCGACCAGCTGCGTACCGTCTTCCAACATGAATTTCTGCATATTGAGCTTCAATATCCCATCAAAGGCAAATTCATAAATTTCCCACAGCCCGCCTAACATCATGGAAAAGGAGAATGCAAACAGGCTTACAAAAAAAGGCGATAGATGGATTGCCACATGCTGATCCTCGTTGATGATGGAAATCAGCATAAAGCCGAACATTCCGGTCATCATACTGCTGAAAAAGTGAAGGATATCATCCCAGTGCGGTACATTGTAATAAAAGCTTCGTACCTCGCCTAAAAAGATGGCACAGTACAAAAAGATGATATACATAATATAAAGCGCAGTAGGAATTTCAAATTTCAGCTTTTTGGCTAAAAAACTGGGAAGATGGATTACCAGGATGCCTAAAGCACATTGAACGAGCATGAGGACATAATCTGCGCGCGATTTCATTCCTTCACCTACGACTCCGGGAGCTACGGTTGAAATTCTGTATATCAGATAAATGATAGGTATAAGAAAACTAAGGAGTACAAAATAATACAGAACTCTGGTCAAATTGATTTTTTTCATGGCAGAATCCTTTCTCTGTGTGGTGTATTTTCATAAAGAAACAATCATTGCAGCTGACTAAAATAGCAGGATTTTTGCAGCAAATTTTAAAAATATATTATCGGATCCATAACAACACGGATATAAAGAAATAAAGAATCATGGCATACAAATAGAATACCAGTGCTAATTTTATAATAAAGTGCCCCTTAGAGAGGTTTTTATCTTTATTTTGCAGCGTTTGCAGCAGCATAGCTGTAATTGGCAGCAGGAAAATGAGCGCCGTTAAAATATTAGCTGTAAGCAGAGAGGTATAGACCCGGGAATATACACATATCACATGCGTGATAATCGCTGCAGGGAAGAGCAGCCATAAAATTAATTTTGCTTTTTTCATCAGTTCTTCAGGCTCTGCAGCGGTGCGGGAATTCTGCCCGCACGGGAAATAAATTTTTCGCACGAGGCAGTGTTGACCGGTATCACTGGCGCTTCACCCAGCAGACCGCCAAAGCTTACTGATTCCCCGACTTTTTTACCGATAACCGGAATAA
>URTC01000100.1 GCA_900550765.1 uncultured Clostridia bacterium
TGATATGATTGCCCACAGCAATCGTGATATTGAAACCTGCGGTTTCATTCGACATAACCTGCAGAAGGCAATAACACTTGTCAAATATCACTGCAAAGCAATATAAACTCGCGTGCCGCACGAATAAAACTGCCCAAGTGTCCTTCAGAACGCTTGGGCAAAGGTTTTTATCCTGCTATAACAAAATGACGGCTGATTTATTTTTCCACAAGACTGGCGCCACAGTTCGGGCAAACGAGCTCGCTTTCGGCAAAATCGCCGCTGAAGCTTACAATCTCATGGCACTGGGGGCACTCATATTCGTCATAATCAAAGTCTTCGTCGTCACAGTCATCACAATCATCACAATCGCAGCACTCGTCGTCACAATCTTCGTAATCACAATCATCGCAATCACAGCAGTCGTCACAATCGCAGTCATCGTCATAGAAGTCCTCTTCCAACTCCATTAAATCGCTGTCAACCTCTTCAACATACTCGTTCAGCTGCTTCAGCTCCTCATCCACGCCCTCAAGCTCATCGGCAATCACGCCCAGCGCATCCACGATAGCCCGCAGCATTTTTCCCTCGGCGGTATTCTCCGAGATATTCAATCCCTCGGCAAGTCCCTTTAAATAGGCAACCTTTTTTTCAACTGACATCACAATTTCCTCCTTTAAATTCAGGGAAACAATCAGTTCACACGGTCCATATATTCCCCGGTCCGTGTATCGATTCTGATCTTGTCGCCCACATTTACAAAAAGCGGCACGTTCACTTTATAACCTGTTTCAATCGTAGCCTGCTTTGTAACATTGGTAGCGGTATCACCCTTCACGCCGGGCTCAGCGTCAATGATCTCAAACTCAACAAAGTTAGGAGCTTCTACCGAAAAAGCGTTCCCCTTATAGAATTTTATGGAAACTACAAGGCTATCCTTCAAATACGGGAGCGCCGCGTCCACCTGATCTTTATTCAATGCAATCTGATCATAGGTATCATTGTCCATAAAGTAATAAAGCTCTTCCTCGTTGTACAGATACTGCATCTCCTTGCGCTCAATATGCGCCAACGGATATTTTTCGTTAGGGTTAAAGGTACGCTCCAGCACCTGCCCCGTCATTACATTTTTAATCTTAGTCCTCACAAAAGCGGCGCCTTTACCGGGTTTCACGTGCAAAAAGTCTACAATCACGTAAACATTGCCGTCAATCTCCACTGTAATGCCCTTTCTGAACTCGCCTGCTGAAATCATTAAAGTTTCCTCCTGTATAGTATTATAATTTTATTAGTTTTTTATCCGTCCCAGTCAAATTTTCATGGCCGGAACAGGAAATCACATACATATTTTCTGTTCTTACCCCGCAAAATTCCTCGATATACACGCCCGGTTCTACAGTAACCACATGCCCCGGTACAAGAATATCCTCACTTTTAGGGGAAAGCCGCGGCTGCTCATGAATTTCAATTCCCACGCCGTGGCCTAAAGAATGCGTAAAATATTTGCCAAAGCCGGCTTCTGCCAACACTTTTCTTGCAGCTTCATCCGCCGCACAGGCAGAAATGCCCGGTTTTAAAAGAGCCGCACCTGCCTCGTGCGCTTTGTCCACCGCCTCGTAAATCTCTTTTTGGCGTGCATCAATGGCCCCTAGCGCCACAGTCCGCGTCATATCGCTGCAATAGCCGCCCACCCTGGCGCCGAAATCAAACGTAATAAACTCGCCCTTTTGTATCGGCCGATCCGAAGGCACTGCATGAGGCAGCGCACCGTTTGGGCCGCCGGCGACGATCGTATCAAAGGCCAAGCCGTCGGCACCGCACGCAAACAATAAAAATTCCAGCCTGGCGCGCAGCTGCTTTTCAGTGACTCCCTCGTGAATAAAGGGCAGCAGCTTTTCAAAAGCACTGTCGGTAACCGCCTGTGCAGCGCGAATGGCTTTGATTTCGCCCTCATTTTTTGCAGCCCGCAGACTGCAGAAGATACCGTGAGTAGGAACAAGAGAAAACTTTTCTTCCCTTAAGGCCAAATACTGCTGTGCCGTCAAATATTCTTCCTGAATTCCCAGCGTGCGATATCTTTTTTTTCTGGCAACATCTATCAGTCCGGAAAGATAAGGGCCGGATACAATACTGACCTCTGCCTTTGCACTTTTTGCGGCAAGGGCATAGCGGCTGTCGGTCACCAGCACAGGCTCCGCACCGTACAGCAATAGACTGTCATTGCAGAAAAAGCCCGTCAGGTAAAAGATATCCGCCGGATTGGAAACGATAAACGCCTCCGCCTCAGGAAACTGCTGCTGCAAAAGCTTTTCCATTTTCTCTCATCCCTATCATATCATATTTTTGCGGTTTTGTATAGAACTATCTGAAAAAAATCTTATCTTGAGCCTATTTACGGAACAAAAATGGCCATACCAGCCGCTCTCGGCTGCGATTGAACACTTTGGTGCACCACCACTCCCGATTCGAGAGAGGCTCCAGCAGCACGCTTTTTATTCCCAAAGCATTTGCCAGCTGGATATCAGTAAAAAGCTGATCCCCCACAATCAGTGTTTGTTCTGTGCTGACTCCCTTCTGCGCCAAAAAGCTCCTTGTATGCTTTTTCATTGGCTTCCGTGCGTCTTTTATCACCCCGATGCCCAGCTGCCGTGCGGTAATGTCGGCATTTTCGCCCTTACTGTTTGTAACCATCAAAACCTCAATCCCCGCGTTCTGCACCTCTTTAATCCAAAAGATAATCTCTTGGGAAACCTCGGTGCTGTGCCAGGGCGCAAGGGTATTGTCCATATCCGCTAAAATCAAACGGATGTTCATGTTCCGCAATATTTCTATAGGAATATCGTTGATATGCCGATATCGCAGTGTGGGACGCAGTTTCATAATTGCAGCTCCGAAAGCACCTGAACACGCTCCTCAACCTTAGCCAGCATCTCCGTATATTTTACTATTTTTGCCTTTTCTTCCTCCACAAGCTTCCGGGGAGCCTTTTCCACAAAGCCCTTATTGCTTAATTTCCCATTTGCACGTTGGATCTCACCCTTAATGGTATCACGTTCCTTTTCAAGCCTTGCCAGCTCCTTTTGAACGTCCACAAGCTCGCCTAAAGGAATAAAGCATTCTGCGCCGGTGCAGACCACCGCGGCATATTCTCCGGCCTTCTGCGGCTTTTGCGCCAAAAACTCTACCTTGGCACCGCCGGCCAGCCGTTCAATATACGTTCCCGAAGAAATCATCTCTTTCTCCATCTGGGGTGCATAAATATAAATATCCGTCTTTTTTCCGGCGGGAACATTCATTTCACTGCGCAGATTCCGAATGTTTTTAATGATTTCAATCACCGCATCAAAGGCAGTGCGGTCAAAAGCAAATTCCGGCCGCGCCTCAGGCCATTGGGAAATCATAATGCTCTCGCCCGTTCCCGGGAGAGAGGTCCAAAGCTCCTCGGTAATGAACGGCATCAAAGGATGCAGCAGTTTCAGGGTATTGGCCAGCACATAGTTCAGCACGCTGCAGGCCGTCAGCATGGCCTCCGCGTCCTCACCGTGCAGGCGGGGCTTGGTCAGCTCAATGTACCAGTCGCAGTACTCGCTCCAGATAAAATCGTACAGTTTTTGTGCGGCGATGCCCAGCTCATAGCTCTCCAGGCTTTTGGTCACACCCTGCACCAGCTCGTTGTATTTGGAAAGAATCCACTGATCGCTTGCATCCAACTCACAAGCCGCGGGATCACGCAATTCTTTACCTTCTATATTCATCATTACAAAGCGGGCCGCGTTCCATATTTTGTTGGCAAAGTTGCGGTAGGCCTCTACCTTCTCCCAGTAAAAGCGCATATCGTTTCCGGGAGAGTTGCCCATCGCCAAAGAAAAACGCAAAGCATCGGCACCGTATTTTTCAATCACCTCTAAAGGATCTACCCCATTGCCCAGACTTTTGCTCATTTTTCTGCCCTGGGAATCCCGCACAATGCCATGAATCAGTACCGTTTTAAAGGGCACCTGTCCCATTTGCTCCAGACCCGAAAACATCATTCTGGCTACCCAGAAAAAGATAATATCATATCCGGTTACCAGCGCGCTGGTGGGATAGAAGAACTCCAGCTCCGGCGTTTTTTCCGGCCAGCCCAGGGTAGAGAACGGCCATAGAGCCGAGGAGAACCAGGTATCCAGCACATCCTCGTCCTGATGGAAATGTGCATGGCCGCACTGCGGGCATTTCTCCGGTGTTTTTTCCGCTACAACAGTATGGCCGCAGGCGTCGCAGTAATACGCCGGGATACGGTGGCCCCACCAAAGCTGGCGGGAAATACACCAATCACGGATATTTTCCAGCCAGTTATAATAGATTTTGCTGAAGCGCTCAGGAATAAATTCCGTATCGCCCTTTTTAACAGCTTCCAGCGCCGGGGCGGCTAAGGATTCCATTTTTACGAACCACTGCTTGGAGATGATCGGCTCCACCGCGCTGTGGCAGCGGTAGCAGGTGCCCACGTTGTGCGTGTAATCCTCTGTTTTCACCAGGCAGCCGCACTCAGTCAGCGCCTGAATCACCGCTTTGCGCGCTTCTTCACGCTTTAGACCGGCAAAAGCGCCGCCCTGCTCATTGATGGTGCCGTCATCCTCCATCACGCGGATCACCGGCAGATTGTGCCGCAGACTGACCTCAAAATCGTTCGGGTCATGGGCGGGGGTAATCTTTACCGCGCCGCTGCCGAATTCCCTTTCCACGTATTCGTCCGCCACAATGGGAATTTCCCGGTTCATCAGCGGCAGAATAACGGTTTTGCCCACCAAATCCTTATACCGTTCATCCTCGGGATGTACGGCCACCGCAGTATCACCCATATAGGTTTCGGGTCGGGTCGTGGCAACCGTTATGTACTGCTTGCCATCGGGTGTATAATAACGCATATGCCAAAGATGCGACGCCTGCTGCTCATATTCCACTTCCGCATCGGAAAGCGCGGTGCGGCACTCCGGGCACCAGTTGATAATACGGCTGCCGTGATAGATCAGGCCTTTGTTATAAAGCCGGATGAACACCTCAGTAACGGCTTTGGAGCAGCCTTCGTCCATGGTAAAGCGTTCCCGCTGCCAGTCGCAGGAGGAACCCAGCTTCTTCAGCTGCTGTACGATTCTGCCGCCGTACTGCTTCTTCCATTCCCAGGCGCGCTCCAAAAACTTTTCCCGGCCTAAATCCTCTTTTTTGAGGCCTTCTTTGGCTAAAGCATCCACGATTTTTACTTCCGTGGCGATGCTGGCGTGGTCTGTGCCGGGCACCCACAGCGCGGCATAGCCCTGCATACGCTTAAAGCGGATGACCGCATCCTGCATCATATTGTCCAGCGCATGGCCCATATGCAGCTGGCCGGTGATGTTCGGCGGCGGCATTACAATGGTAAAGGGTTTTTTGCTTTTGTCTACTTCTGTATGAAAATATCCTTTTTCCATCCACTGCTGGTACAGCCTTTCCTCCACGGCCGAGGGATCGTACTGTTTTGCAATTTCTTTCATTCTAAATAGCCTCCCTTTGCAAAATTAAAAAAATAAGCGCCCTTTTTTAAAAGGACGCATTCACTGCGCGGTACCACCTTTTTTCCTGTAATGGCGCTCAAAAGCAATATAACGGCTGCCTGCCGCCCGGATTACTCAGCGTTTCGCCCGGGGCATTCCAAAGCTACTTCAAAGCCGCCTGCCTGCGCCCTTTCAGCCTTGGGGCGCTCTCTTTTAAGGAAAGCAAAACTTTTACTCCTCTTTTTCATCATGCATAATTTTATTCATTATATAACACTTTTCCTTTTTACGCAACTCTTAATCTCTCTTTTTAGGTACAAATATCGTTAAATAGGCATACTGTGCCAGTGAAAGAATACTTACGGCCACCGAGGCATACAGCACGCCGTAGATCACCGGGGCAGCAAAGCTTAAGTAATTATCCACAAAAAACATCAGTCCAAGACTCGCCGATGTAAAAAAGGAAGCAATTTTACCGAATTTATTGGAATATACCATATTTTTGCGTTTTTTAGAGATCACACCGCCGCCGATGAGCATTATCAGTTCCTTCAGCCCCATAATGATAACCACAAACAAAGGCAATATCCCTTTTACTGTAAAGCATACCACTGCGCTGAGCTGCAGAATCTTATCGGCCACCGGATCCAATATCTTGCCGAGGGTAGTAATAGCGTGAAGCCGGCGTGCAAGAAAACCGTCCACCACGTCCAACAATGAAGCAAAGGCAAAAATCGCAAAAGCCACCACCGGTGAACGATAAAAGAATGTCCATACAAACACCGGACATAGCGCCAGCCTTGCGAAAGAAAGTATATTCGGTATCGCCTTCATTTTTTTAGCTCGTCCTTTACATAAACTTTTTCATACGTTCCAGCGCACTTTTCTCCAGCCGGGACACCTGTGCCTGGGATATCCCGATTTCTTCAGCTATCTCCATTTGCGTTTTTCCTGCAAAGTAACGCATGTTGATTATATTATATTCCCTTTTGTCCAGTTTTGTCAACGCCTGAC
>URTC01000101.1 GCA_900550765.1 uncultured Clostridia bacterium
CTCCAGAGATTGCTGTACCAACTGCTCACTTTCATTATCCAGCGCGCTGGTTGCTTCATCTAAAATCAAAATCGGCGGGGTTTTCAAAAAAACGCGTGCAATGGAAATCCGCTGCTTCTGTCCGCCGGAGAGCTTAACGCCGCGCTCGCCTACATAGGTGTCGTAGCCATGGGGAAGGCTCAGGATAAAATCATGTGCGCCAGCTAATTTTGCGGCACGAATGATATCTTCCTCTGTTGCACCTGGCAGTCCGTATTCGATATTTTCCTTTACGGAGCCGGAAAACAGATAGACGTCTTGCTGTACGATGCCGATATTGCGGCGCAGCGAACGCATAGTAACGTCGGTGATATTTTGTCCGTCAATGGTAATGGTGCCGGCTGTCAATTCATAAAACCGAGGAATCAGGTTGCAGATGGTAGTCTTTCCTGAACCGGAAGGTCCTACGATAGCTACGTTTTCGCCGCTTTTGATCGTAAGATTAATATCCGTTAAAATATTTTCCAAATGCTTGCCGTAGGCAAAGGAAACATTGGTAAAGGTGATTTCACCTTTTACACCGTCCAATTTTTTTGCATGGGGCGTATCTTTAATATCCGGTTCCGTGTCCATGATTTCGGCAAAGCGTTCAATCCCGGTCATACCGCGCTGGAATTGCTCGGCAAATTCCACGATTTTGCGAATAGAGGCCAAAAGAGTGGAAACATAGAGCAGATAGGCGATCAGTACTGATACATCGATTTTTCCGTTTATAAGGAAAAGCGCGCCGGCAACAATAATTACGATATACATAAAGCCCTCAAAGAATCTTGTGGAGGATTGAAAGCCGGCCATGTAATGATAAACTTTTGTTTTTACTTTTAAAAAAGTTTTGTTGCCGCGTTCGAATTTCTCAATTTCTTTTTCTTCGTTGGCAAAGGATTTAACTACGCGCATTCCCAACAGACTGTCTTCTACCTGGGAGTTTAATTCCCCTACGGTTTTTCTGGATTCCCGAAACCCTGCCTTCATCCGTTTGTTGAAAAAAAGCAGAACGATCAGCATAAGGGGCAGAACCGCGAACAGAATCAAGGTCAGGGGAATACTGAAGGTACATAAAATAATAAAGGAGGCAGCAATCTTGATTCCTGCAATAAAGAATTCCTCCGGACAGTGATGGGCAAATTCGGTGATATCGAACATATCGCTGGTGATACGCGACATCAATTGGCCGATTTTGGTATTATCATAAAAGTTAAAGGAGAGCTTTTCCAAATGAGAAAAGAAATCGGAGCGCATATCAGCTTCTAACCGGGCCCCCATAATATGCCCTACCGACGCCATGTAATAGTTTGCCAGGGTATCGATCAGCCGCAGGAAGAGATAAAACGCTCCTGCATAAAGAACAAAGGATACGGTCAAAAGCTCAGGAGTATCGGTAGCCCGCCCGGTGATCTCTTTTACGATCAGCGGAAACACCAGCTCACATATGGTGGTAGCACAGGCACAGAGCAAATCAAAAATTAAGATGCCAATATAGGGTTTATAATAGGGTAAAAAGCGTTTTAGCAGGGAATTCTTTTTCATGGTGTCACCTTTTTAGGGAGTAAAATCAAGAAGCCGATTCTGTAATTTTGTATAGAAAACGGCTTTTATGTTTTTATTATAATATGTTTTTATAAGAAAGTAAAGGAAATCTGACCCAAAGCGCTAAAAGGACATCCCTATATCCAGCGCCCAAAGCGTATAATAGATGCAGCCGAAAAGGGCAGCTTGAAACAATATTGCGGTAAGACCGGCATTTAGGAAAAGAAAAACAGGTTTGGCTGATGCGGTTTTGTCAATTAGCGTTTTTGTGCAGGCAATCAGCAGCAGCACAAAAAACAGCCAAATCAAGGTAAACGGAGGAAGGACAAGCGCAGGGGAATCCAAAGCGTAAGCCGCTATCACGGCTGCTGCCAGCAAGCCGCCCAGCGCACAGAGAAGGGGAAGATTATGCTTCATGTCAGTCTCCTTTCCGGTACCTTGCGGAAAAAATTAATTTTATTTTAACACATTTTTATACTGCAAGCAAGAAGGAATTTTAGAAAAAAGGAGAAAACGGGTTTTGTTCTCTCCTTAGCGTGTTAGACTCTTTACTCGACCTTTGAGGCTGGGGGCTTTGATAGGATCGGCTTAGAGTATTTCCTCCCGGCGGCCTTCTACGCTGCGGCATTCGATTTCCTCGCGCTCCTCTTCTATTCGGGGGCGAATATAAACTTCCGTCAGCTTTTTTGTTTTTGGGCCCAAATCCATATCTTTGTAGGTTGCTTTCTTTCCTGTTTCACCGTTCAGGGCGAATACAAACTGAAAGTCATGCGGTTCAAAGTCGTATTCTTTTTCAGGGTTCGGCCCGCAGGAAAAACTTCCCAGGGCACGCATACGGTAATCAATGTAGAGGTAGTTTCGCTCCGGGTCTTCTTTTAATTCACTGGGATGGCGTGCCGCCCGAAGAGCGTCCAGCTTCCATGGATGATAGGAGAAGGAAAACGTATCATTTCCGTAAACGGTAAAGGCGTGCACAGCAGCGGCGGCCTGCAAAAAGCGTATATCGGTACGCGTGCCGGTTTCCTGAGGAACGTCATAGGCAAAATTCAGTTGCTGCAGCGGTTTTTCATAAAGTCCTACCGGCGCTGCAGCTATGGAATCGGTGTAATTTTGCTCTGGGCCGCGGCCGAACCAACGCACAGTGTCAAAGTTTTTGTTTAGAGCAAAACATACGCCAAAACGCGGCAGGCGGGGAGTCAGGGTTTCATCTTTGCCGATGGAACCGTATTCCCACATCATGGGCATCTGTCCGTAGGGTTTTACCGTAAGGCATACCCGCAGCAGGCCGTTGTGTGAAACGGTATAGTGAGCGTCCACGGTGAATCCGGTAAAGCAGTGATCGGCGGTAAGAATGCCGTTTGTTTTTACGGTTACCTGTGTTTCCTCCTGTACCACCGAAGTCTTTTGGGTAAAGAATCGCATTTTATGCAGCCGCTGCTGTTCCCAGCTTTTGATCCAGCGAGGATACAGACCCACGATGCCGTCGTTATCGGTTTCCGCACGATAGGTGACAAATTGCATGGGACGGTCAAAGTAAGTGATACCGTCTTTTTGATAGAATACGGGTACACCGTTTTTCCAGCGGATTACAAACTGTTCGCCGGTTACGCTTACTGCATCCTGCTCCCACGTGCAGACGGCGGTTTGCTTTACAGACGGCAGAGGCGTCTTTTGTCTGTTGGCCGGCAGGGGAATTTGTTTTAATGCTACGGTATTCTGATTTTCTATAATGCGCAGGGTCAAAGCGCAGTCATGCCCTGAATAGG
This sequence comes from uncultured Clostridia bacterium, assembly GCA_900550765.1. GTDB lineage: Bacteria > Bacillota > Clostridia > Christensenellales > QALW01 > UMGS1322. The sequence goes on from URTC01000101.1 coordinate 3,333, forward strand.
TAAGGGGAAGTTCGATCGTCTTTTGGCTGCGGGGAGCGATCGCAGGCATAGGGATAGTGATTTTTTGGTGAAGCTGTGCATCGCAAAGTACTTCTGCTTCCAGCAGCATTTCAGAGGTATCGGTAAAATCACGGGTATTATACAGCGTAAGACGGCCCTTTTCGTAGGAAAAACAGATGGGTGCGTATACATATTTTAATTCGGTAAATGTGGGCTTGGGCGTGCCGTTGGAGGTTAAAAAACCGTCAATTGTAAAGTTGGACCAATGGTTATCGTCATGGAAATCACCGCCGTAGAGATAATCAACCGTGCCGTCCTCGTTCTCACGGCGCATACCATGGCTGCGGAATTCCCACACATAGCCGCCGGAAAATTCGGGATTTTTGAGAACAAAATCCCACATGTGCTCTATATTTCCCGGACCGTTGCCCATGGCATGAGCGTATTCTATCAATAAAATGGGCTGCTGTTTTCCTTTGCTGGCAGCAAGTGTTTTTTCCATACGGAAAAGATTCGGATAGCCGCAGCCGATAAATGCTTGATCTGCACTGTTTAGGGCGTGGTACTGTACCGGCTTTGGATCGCGGCGGGAACGCAGATATTCAGCACAGGCCTCGGCATTTTGTCCTGCGCCGATTTCATTGCCCACTGACCAGATCACGATGCAGGTTTCGTTTTTATCTCTTTCGGCCATGCGGATCGTGCGATCCATAAAAGCCTGCAGCCATTCAGGACTTTTGTTTAAAAACCCTTGATCTCCGGTAATACCGCAGCCGTGGCTTTCTAAATCCCCTTCATCCATTACGTAAAAGCCCAGCTCCGAGGCGTATTCATAAAAGGCGGGATTGTTGGGGTAGTGCGAGCAGCGGATGGCGTTGATATTAGAGGCTTTCAGCAGTTTCAGGTCAGCAAGAATCTGTTCTTTGGTTATAGCACGCCAATTTTGGCAGTCGTTTTCGTGCCGATTGATCCCCTTTAGTAAGACCGGCGTGTCATTGATGCAGAAGGCCTGGTTTTTGATTTCGCTTTTGCAGAAGCCTACGCGTTTGCTGTGGATTTCCGTTACTTGACCGCGGCAGAGAATTTCAAGGGTAAAATTATATAAGAAAGGCTGTTCGGCATTCCAAAGGACGGGGGCATCAGGCGTAAAGGAGCAAACAGCTGTTTTATTTTCAAAGGGGACCGTGATGCTTTGTCCGTTTAATGTAAAACGGGCGCTGGTGTCCTCATGTTGTGCAAAAAGGACAGCCGTACAGGCGAGCGTTCGTGTATCGGTGATTATTTCATAGTCCCAGAGGGCGCTTTGAGGGGTAAACAGCAGATATACGTCGCGGAAGATACCGCTGGCAAGCAGCATATCTTGATTTTCTAAATAAGAGGCGTCAGAATAGGTGTATACTTTTACGGCTAAAGTATTTTCTCCCTTTTTTAGGAAGGGAGTAATATCAAATTCGGCCGGAAGCCGGCTGCCTTTGGAAAAACCGGCGAAGTTTCCGTTAATAAATACATAAAATGCGTTATCTACTCCTTCAAAGTGCAGCAGTGTGCGTGCGCTTATTTCCTTTAAAAGAAAGCGGCGTCGGTAACAGCCCACCGGATTCAGACGGCAGATGTAAGGCGGCTGAAAGGGAAACGGATATTCTACATTCGGATAGGCAGGTTCACCGTAGCCGCGGAACTGCCACATAGAAGGAACATCCAAAATATCCCAGGAGGAATCGTCAAAATCCGGCAGTTCAAAGCCCTGGGGTGCATCCTGACTGAAAAGTGCAAAGCGGTAGTCCCCGTTAAGGGAAAATATCCGATCGGATTCTTCTTTGTTTTGATAATAGATTCCACTTTTTTGCGCAGGGATCACGGTAGCGCGCGGGGGCAGACGATGGATATGAAGAAGGGAAGGATCGCAGAGCTCCCGGGGGGCGCAAAGCGGCAGGGAAAGATCAGAAGGGAATGGTTGATTTTTTTGTAAACGCATGGCTTGCTTCCTCATTTTATCAATTTTTTCTTTACTGTATCACAGAAAGGGCAAAAAACATATTGCTTTTGCGCATCAAAATATGGTAAAATCATACTACATAAGCTGCGGCGGGAGCGGATTATATTGAAGATTTTACATTACGGACGTGAGGAATGTGATAAAAACAAAAGACGCACACGGCTGATTTCGGATGTAGATATGATACATTTTATTGAAAGCGGATGCGGAACATTCAATCATCGGAAACTGTTTGCAGGGCAGGGGTTTATCTGCCGCCGAGACCGCTTGTGTGATTATATGCCTGATAAAGACGATCCGTGGACCTATAGCTGGATTAATCCTTTCGGCAGTGATGTGCAGCAGCTGCTTGAGACTTTGCCTATTGACAGAGATGGTGTCTTTTTCTGGGATATCGTGCACGATCTTTCTTCCTTGCAGGAAGTTTGCGGAAGCTCCTTTTATCGGCGCAGTGCTGCAGAGGAGTATCGGTGTCTTGCCCTGCTTTACCGTCTTGCGGCGGGGATGCTTGCAAAAAAGGGAGAAGCGAGTTTGTCCAGATGCGATTACGTGGAGCAGGCCAAGCTCTTTTTACAAACACATTATGCCCGGGGCGTGACGATTAAAGAGACTGCTGCCACGCTGCATCTTTCCCGGGCCTATTTGCGGAATCTGTTTTATGCGCAGGAGAAACTCTCGCCGCAGGCATATTTGATGAAGCTGCGTATGGAACGTGCAGAATTCTTACTTAGCGGCAGTTACAGCATTACCGAGATTTCCTGCGCTGTGGGGTATGATGATGTATTGCAGTTTTCAAGAATTTTTGCAAAATATCACGGCGTGTCGCCTACGCAGTATCGAAAAGAGCTTTTTGAGAAAGAAAAGCGAATTATCGTTGCTAAGGAAAAAATTTAATTATTTATATATGTGCATTTGTGCATAAAATTGATGGAAAGTGGGAGAATTATGAAAGAAATACAGACGGATGTTCTTGTTTTAGGGGGCGGAACGGCCGGATGCTTTGCGGCGGTTGCTGCGGCTATAAATGGTGCCGAAACGTTAATAATTGATATGAACGGAATTCTTGGCGGTACGATGACAGCGGGAAGAGTGAATTTTCCGGGCCTGTTTTTTGCCTGGGGAAAGCAGATTATTTCCGGTCCGTGCTGGGAAGCGGT
>URTC01000102.1 GCA_900550765.1 uncultured Clostridia bacterium
ACCGCTGTGTCTTTCCACCAATCAGACCCCCGATAAAATCAAAGAACGCTACACCGAACGCATCGCTTCACGCCTCCTGGATCGAGGCACTTCAGCAATTTTACATGTTCCCGGTAAAGATATCCGTACAAGAAAGTGAGAGGGATTCCTTGCTGCGTAAAGTAAAAGACTATATAGAAAAATACAATATGCTTTTACCTGGCAGCCGTGTAATCGTCGGTTTTTCTGGCGGAACGGATTCGGCAGCCCTGGTCTTTTTACTCCATAAGCTTGGTTACCGAATTACTGCAGTTCATATCGAACACGGCATCCGGGGTGAAGAAGCGCAGCGTGACGCCGCTTTTGCCGAAAATTTTTGCAAGAAATATAATATAGAGTGTTTTGTGGAGCATTTGGATATTCCCGCCTTTGCCAAGGCAAACAAGCTTTCTCTGGAAACCGCAGCAAGACAGGAACGCTACCGGCTTTTGCAAAAATACGCAGTTTCCCTGCATGCCCCTATTGCTGTAGCGCATAATAAAAACGATCAGGCCGAAACGGTACTCATGCATCTTCTGCGCGGAAGCGGCATGGCCGGTCTATGCGGAATGCAGCCGGTTTCAGGAAATATTATCCGTCCGCTGTTAGCGGTTTCGAGAAAAGAAATCGAAACCTTTAATAAAGAAAATCAAATTCTACATATTACAGATTCTACCAACACCGATATCTCGTTTACCCGTAACAAATATCGGCTCTGTCTGCTTCCGGAAATAGAAGCAATTCAGCCTGGTGCGATATCGGCGATCGCCTCTTGTGCAGAGCTCTTATCTGGATACAAAGAATTGGTCGATCTGCAAATAAAGCACTATGAGAGGGATTTGATTTCTGTCCGAAACGACGGCATTTCACTGAAAGTGACGGATGCAATTCCCTATATCGTAAAGCTTGAACTGATCAAACTGGCTATCAGCCGCTTAAAGGGCCATCCGACGGACATTGAACGGATCCATATAGAAAATACAGCGGCACTCTGGCACAAACAAGCCGGCCGGGAAGTTCATCTGCCCGGGAATATGATTGCCAGAAGATGTTATCAGGAGATTTGTTTTTTCTTTGCAAAAGAGCCTTTCTGCGCGGAATTCGTTTTTATACCGGAAAAGACCTACCCATGGCATAATGGTCTCAGCGTATCCAGCTGTTTTGTTTCCGCTATGGGGAAACATGACGCCTGTGAATTTTTGGATTTTGACTCTTTGGGGGCCGGTTTAACCCTCCGTACAAGAAAAAGCGGAGATTTTATTTATCCCTTGGGTGCTCAGGGAAAATGCAGCCTGAAAAAATATTTTATCGATAAAAAAATTCCGCAGCAGCAGCGCGGCGAGATTCCTTTACTGGCTCGGGGAAGCGAAATTTTAGCGGTCCTTGGTTATACGGTTTCTTCCCGCACGGCCGTAAAAACGACTACCAAAAATATAATAAAAATATTTCAAGGAGAAAATCTATGATTCCGGCAGAAAAAATGGAAATACTGATTTCAGGCGAACAAATGCAGCGTCGCATTCGAGAACTTGCACAACAAATTAACAGGGATTACAAGGGAAAATCTTTGCTCGTTGTGGGCATACTAAAAGGAGCCGTTTTATTTTTTTCAGATCTTGTTCGACAACTGGAAATGGATGTAAGGTTTGATTTTATGACGATTTCAAGCTACGGCGGCTCTACTGAGTCCACCGGTGAAGTAAAAATCCGTAAAGATTTGGATACCTCCATCAGCGGCCAGAATGTTTTAATTGTAGAGGATATTATCGATACCGGTTTGACCCTGACAGCTCTTCGGGAGCTTTTGCTTACACGCAAGCCCGCTTCTTTTAAAATATGCTGCATGCTTGATAAGCCCTCACGGCGTAAAGTAGAAATCAAGCCTGATTACTGCTGTTTTGAAATCCCTGATGAGTTTGTGATCGGATACGGTCTTGACTATGCCCAATCCGGCCGTCAGCTCAAAGATGTTTACTACATCAAGCGGGAATATATCGATTCCCTGTAAAGCAACAAAATTTTTGATGTTTTTACTTACACCCAGGTTTCACAGAGTTTTCATTGTAATAAACCATATTCAATGTTATAATACTAAAAATTGATCCCTTTCGAAAGGAGACTTAAATGAAAAAACGCTTCCTCTATGCCGTTGCTTATATTGGGCTTATTACTTTAGTCATTGTACTGGCCTTCAATAGTATGCAGGCAAAAAATTCTGCCCAGAAAGATCTTTCCTCTTCCGAATTCACCCAAAAACTGAATCAAGGTGAATTTGAGTACGTACTTGTTGTTAATGGAAATACTGTATATTGCGTTACCAAAGAGAACCCCAATAAGATCGATATCAACCAAGAACAGGAAAAGGTTATCAACAATGTAATCAAAAATTATGATTATAAGGCGTCTATTTTAAACACCGAAGATATTGAAACAACCCTTTCCGCTGCTATCCAGGCCGGCAATCTTACAAAATATGAAATTCATTTTGCCTCGGCTCCCTGGTACCTGCAGTATCTGCCCTATCTGTTCCTTTTAATCATCACGGGCGTCATCATGTATTTCATCTACGCGCAAAGCGCCAGCAACGGAAAGGCTATGCAGTTTGGCCGCTCCACTGCAAAAATGTATGACGATCCCAAAAAGAAGGTCACCTTTAAAGATGTAGCCGGTGCTGATGAAGAAAAAGAAGAGCTGGAAGAGATCGTAGGCTTTTTAAAGCAGCCGGATAAATATACTAAAATGGGAGCACGTATTCCCAAGGGCGTGCTGTTGGTGGGGCCTCCCGGAACCGGTAAAACCCTTTTGGCCAAATCTGTTGCAGGGGAAGCCGGCGTGCCGTTCTTCTCCATAACCGGCTCCGATTTCGTAGAATTGTACGTTGGTATCGGTGCGGCCCGTGTACGTGACCTTTTTAATCAAGCCAAGAAAAATGCGCCGTGCATCATCTTTATCGATGAAATCGATGCCGTAGGCCGCAGGCGTGGTTCCGGTATCGGCGGTGGACACGATGAACGGGAGCAAACCTTAAACCAGCTGTTAGTAGAAATGGACGGCTTTATGGTAAACGAGGGCATTATCATTATGGCCGCAACCAACCGCGCTGACATTCTGGACCCTGCGTTGCTGCGCTCAGGCCGTTTTGACCGGCAGATCCTCGTTCTTCCGCCGGATACCAATGGCCGGGAAGAGATCTTTTTGATCCATGCACGCAACAAATCTTTTGACAGCGACGTATCCGCGCACGAGGTAGCGCTTTTGACCTCCGGTTTTGTTGGCGCAGATATTGAAAACCTTTGTAATGAAGCCGCTCTTTTGGCTGTGCGGCGCGGAAAATCCAAAATTGGAATGCAGGAGATCAAAGATTCTATTACCCGAGTAATTATGGGGCCCGAAAAGCGTTCTCATAAAACCGGACCGCAGATGAAGCGGCTGGTTGCCTACCATGAAGCAGGCCATGCGATCGTAGCACGCAGCCTGAAAAACTGCGATCCTGTAACAGAGGTTTCCATTATTCCCCGCGGCAGCGCCGGCGGCTATACCTTAACCCGCCCCGATGATGACGAGGGTCCTTATTCCAGAGGGTATATTTTAGACCGTATTACCATGTGCCTCGGCGGTCGTGCCGCAGAAAAGCTGGTAATCGGCGATATTTCCACCGGAGCATCCTCAGATATCCGCAATGCAACGGAATTGGCCAAGGGATACGTCACAAAATACGGTATGTACGATGAAATCGGCCCGATCTATTTAGATGAGGGCGATGGCGACGAAATCTTCCTAGGGCGGGATTTTTCCGCACACAAAGCACACTCGGAAGCTTTTTCCTCCCGCGTGGATGCCGCCATCCATGAGATTATCTCCCATGCAGACGTAAAAGCCTATACGATTTTAAAGGAACGATCCCATATCTTAGATAATTTGGCCGAAGTGCTCTTGGACATGGAAAAAATCACCGGCACACAATTCGAGGCCATTTATAACGGCAAAACTTTAGCTGATTTTAAAGCAGAACAAATATCGAATGCGGATAGGCAGGAAGAAGAACAACAGGATGCTTCCGGCCAGGATACCGCCGAAGCCAAGGAAACGAATGAATAAATCCGGGAAGGCTTACCGCCTTCCCTTTTTTAAGGTGAATTGATGGCAAAGAAGAAACAAAATTTGATGGTTTTTCCTCTGCTGACCCTAATAAGCCCTTTTTGTATTTTTTTCGCGCTTTTTTTAATACGTGCGGCCAAAGGCAGTACAGCCCAAAATTATTGGAATAACTTCATTCTTTTCTAAGATGTTCTGCAAAATTTCAGGGAATATCTCTTTCCTTGCATTCTGTACTTTACCCTCGGTCTTCTGTGCCTGCTCCTCAACCTCTTTTTAAAAAAAGCCCCTTTAAAAAAGAATACATGGATTTTCCTGATAATTTCAGGAACGCTTATAATCTTGATTGGCAGCCGCATCTTGTTTTTATATGCAAATGATCTTCTGTTCTCCTCCCAGGCTTTGAATTTTCTAAAAACGGGGATCAACGCCTACACCTTTACCGCCGCTCTTCTATATTGTTTTCTTATAAGTTTTGTACTGCAGCTGTTGGATGTGCTTTATTTCAATGCAAAATAGCTTGCTTTTTTCTTATTAAATGATATAATAATAAATAAGTTATCTGTAAACTTGCATCGGATTCTGCGCAATGTACGGTTGTGAATCATGTCAGGGCCGGAAGGCAGCAGCATTAAGCAAATTTGTACATGTGCCGCAGCCCGTCTGATGCAAGTTTACAGATAACTTTTTTTACAGCTTTTTACTATATATAGTATTCATTTTATTTTTTTTAAATATATATGGTATATTCTCTTGACTTTCTCTCTTTCATATGCTATACTGAAGTCGTTCTATAGAAAATTATTAAAAAATCGGCAGGAGAAGAAACATGATCAACGTCATCATCAAAAGAAACGGAAATAAAGTTCCGTTTAACAGTCAAAAAATAAGCGATGCTATTGCAAAAGCCAACGCAGCCGTATGTGAAGAAGTCATTCCCCCGGCAGAAATTCTGCAGCTTACCGATACTATCGTGGCCCGCGCGGACAATACCGAACCGACTGTTGAACAAATTCAGGATATGGTAGAAGAAGCATTGATTGCCGCAGGCTATGCCAAAACCGCTAAGGCCTTTATTCTATACCGCGCCGAGCATACAAAGATCCGTCAAACAGAATCGGATTTGATGAAAATTTATGACGAACTCACCTTTTCTGATGCAAAGGATGCTGATATCAAACGCGAAAATGCGAATATCGATGCAGATTCTGCTATGGGTACCATGCTGAAATACGGCTCTGAAGGTGCAAAATACTTTGTGGATAACTATATTTTACCCAAGGATATTGCCGCCGCACATATTAACGGTGACATTCACATCCATGATAAAGATTTTTATATGCTGACCGAAACCTGCTGTCAGATCGATTTATTGAAGCTTTTTAAAAACGGTTTTTCTACCGGTCATGGTTATCTGCGAGAGCCTAACAGCATTTTAAGTTATGCCTCTTTGGCCTGTATCGCCATACAAGCTAATCAAAATGAAATGCATGGCGGCCAAAGCGTACCCAACTTTGATTATGCAATGGCAAAAGGTGTAGCAAAATCTTTTGTAAAAAATTATTTTCATGCCTTAGAAGAATATGCGATGATCGCCTTTGCGCGCTCCGCCGAAGAAGCGGAAGCGCTTATCAAAAAAATTAAGGAAGACGTCAATGTCCTTCCTTCCCTTTCAAATCAAAATGCTTTTCGCAATGCCCTGCTCAGCTGGGCAGAGAAAAACGGACAAAAATTTGATTTTGCCAAAGCCGATGCTTTTGCCTTTTCCAGTTCCTCTGTCCGTACTGATAAAGAGACCTATCAGGCTATGGAAGCATTCATTCATAATCTGAATACCATGAATTCGCGTGCCGGAGCGCAGGTTCCGTTCAGCTCTATTAACTATGGCACCGACACTTCTCCCGAGGCGCGCATGGTAATGAAAAATCTGCTTCTGGCAACAGATGCCGGTTTAGGGAATGGTGAAACCCCGATTTTTCCGGTACAGATTTTCAAAGTAAAGGAAGGTATTAATTTTAATCCGGGAGAACCAAACTACGATCTTTTCCGCCTGGCAATCAAAACAAGCGCTAAACGGTTGTTCCCCAATTTCAGTTTTATTGATGCGCCATTTAATCTAAAATACTATAAACCCGGTGATTACAACACCGAAATCGCCTATATGGGCTGTCGTACCCGCGTGATCGGCAACGTGCACGATCCTTCCCGTGAGGTTACCTGCGGAAGAGGAAATTTAAGCTTCACTTCCATTAATCTGCCCCGTATCGCGCTCTTATCCAATGGAAATCTGGACACCTTCTTCTCTCTCCTGGATGAACGGATCGATCTGGTTTGCCGGCAGCTGCTGCACCGCTTTAAGATCCAATGC
>URTC01000103.1 GCA_900550765.1 uncultured Clostridia bacterium
TGATCCATAAAAGTCTTTTTTTCATAAAATTCACCTGCTTCATTCTATGGCGTATGCTGTAAAAACATGCGGCAGAGAAAAAGAAAATACGTACTTTTGACGAATAAAAAAAGACCGCAAACGCCCATTTTCTGCACAAACGACAAAAGCAGCGGCACAAAAATATTTCAAGTTGAAAAAATATGTTTCTTTTGTTATAATAGAAGTACACAAAAAAAGGAGGATGCCGCAATCATGCCGGATAAAAAGAACCCAACAAAAGATCGCACGGCGGCTTCCAATCTGGAGGTTACCCCGGTAACGCCCCACCACGGCGGGAGCACAGACCGGAAGAATAAAAAAACACCCGAAGGCCATACCGCACAGCACAGACAAATCCCTGAATTCACCGTGGAGCCTGTTGTCCCGCGCAGCAAACAGGAGTCAAACCGTCCCGCCGCAGCAAAGCCGGCTTCCCCGCGTCCCCGGACGCCGGAACGTCCGGTTCGGCAGAGCGAGCATGGACGCGAAAGCGCAGCACATACAGCACAAGCTTTCCCGGAAAGGCCCGTTCAGCGCCCTCAAGCGGCTGAGCGTCCCGTTCGGCAGAGCGAACACGGCCATAGCGCGGACACACCGGCGAAATGGCCATTAGAGGATACCCGGCGCCTGCAGGCGATACCGTCAAGCAGAGCGCAGGCGTCTTCACGGGCTGCTGCACACACCAGCGCACGGACAAGAAAAATCGAAGATGAGTCCGGCAATCTCTATCGGCCGGAAGATCCCAAAAAAGCACAGCGGGAACTGCAGCAAGCCCAAAAGCAAAAAGAGCTGCTGGAACGCAGACGCCGGCTTGATGAAGAAATGTCGCTGTTTACCCAAAATGATAAACCAAAAAACTATTGGGTAAATCTTTTGCTGGTAACAGCAAAAATGACGCTGATCTGTATCTTAATCGTAGGCATCAGCGGCATCGGCTTTGTACTGGGCATGGCAAAATCCTATTTGGAGTCCGTGCCGGAGCTGGACTTTGCCTTGGTTGCCGAGCAGGACCAGGCCACGGTACTCTATGATGTAAACAACGAAATCCTGGGGAATTATTATAGCCTGGAAAACCGGGAATGGGCAGAGCTTGAGGATATTCCCGTAAACCTGCAGAACGCAGTGATTGCGATCGAAGACGTGCGCTTCCGCCGCCATATGGGTATTGACTTCAAGCGCATCTTCGCTTCGATACTCTCCAACCTCTCCAGCGGTTCGCTTCAGGGCGGTTCTACCATTACCCAACAGCTGATTAAAAATACCATGCTCTCCTTTGAGCAAACGTATAAGCGTAAAATTCAGGAGGCCTCCCTTGCCCTGGAACTGGAAAAAAACTACAGTAAGGATGAAATCCTGGAGGCATATTTAAACACGATCTACATGGGCGGCTCCTGCTACGGTGTAAAAACTGCTGCGATGGATTATTTCGGCAAAGAACTCTCAGAGCTCTCCTTGCGGGAATGCGCCACCTTAGCGGGTATGATACAAAATCCCTCCCGGTATAATCCCAGAAGCAATTATTTTTCGCGCAACAATCCGGACCGAACAGATAACCGCACCAATCTGGTGCTGTATGAAATGTATGAAAACGGCCTGATCGGCAAGGAGGACTATGACGCTGCCCGTGCCGATACCCTTACAGTGCTGGAAACCTCACCCTATTCCTCCAAAACAGGCATGGTCTATTTTACCGACTATGTGATCGATAGCGTTGTAGATGAGCTGCTGGAAATCCGGGGTCTGGAGGATAATTCCCAGAACCGCAGCAGTATACGGACGGAGATCCGCACCGAGGGCTATCATATTTATACCACGCTGGACGCTCAGAAGCAGCAGGCCGCAGAAGAAGCCGTATATTCCTTTACCGGATACCCAAATATGCGCTATTCCTCCGATGCCTATACCATTGCCGGGAGAAACCCTGACGGCACGGTCATTCGCCTTACACAGCCGCAGGCTGCAGTAGCCATTATGGATTACCGCAACGGCTATATCACCGCGCTGGTCGGCGGCAGACAGGCACCGGGAGGCTCCTTGGAATTTAACCGTTCGTATCAGTCTACCATGCCGGTAGGTTCCTCGATCAAGCCGCTTTCCGTTTACGGCCCCGCTATTGAAATCGGTGCCGGACCGGGCAGTATTTACTATAACCTGCAAATGCGCATTGACGGCTGGGATTCTCCCAACGGCTATCCTTTAAACAATTCCCGTACCTACAGCGGACGTATTACGATGCGCTCTACCATCACCTCCTCCCACAACGTAACCGCCGCCCAAGCGCTGATGTATGACGTCGGCCTTGACCGGGCCTACGATACGCTGGTGCAGTTAGGGGTGGATCCGGAACATATCAGCAAAACAGGGTCCGGCCTTGCCCTTGGCAGCTCGGGCATTACACCTTTAGAGATGGCCGGCGCTTTCTCCTGCATTGCCAATATGGGGGTATATAATGAACCGATCGCCTTTACGAAATTAGAGGATAAAAACGGCAACGTTATCATAGATATGCTCGCCAAGCAGGATACCCATCGGGTATTTTCCGAAAGCACCGCCTGGCAGCTGATCGATCTGCTGTATACGGTAGTAAACAGCGGCGCTACCCGGGCGCGCGTTTCCGGACAAACCGTTTACGGCAAAACAGGAACAAACTCCGAAATGCGCGGTGTGTTCTTCGCCGGCTTTACCGGCTACTATACCGGTACCGTCTGGATCGGCTCTGACGCTTATAAGCCCCTGGTATCCGATGCCCAGGGCGGAAAATACGCCGCTCCGCTGTTTTCCGCAGTCATGACGGCCCTGCACAAGGGCCTGCCCAACAAGGCCGCTACCGAAGTACAGCCCGGTGAAGTAGGCGTTTCCCGCGTTACCTACTGCGATATTTCCGGAAAGCTGGCCGGTCAAGGCTGTACCGCAACCCATACCGATTACGGCAATCCTGCCAATATGCCGGTGTGCGACGTGCACCGTACGGTAAAGATCTGCAACGAAAGCGGTGCGCTGGCTACCGCCGCCTGTCCGGAGGAAAACTGTTCGCAGCGTACGCTGGTAATGATCCCGGAACGCGGTGTGCTGAACTATATGTATTACAACTATTACAGCACCTTTGTGCGGTACGCCGGAACGCCTACCACGAATATGAGCAGCTGTAAGATTCATACTGCAGAGGAATAAATAGAAAACGAGATTTCATAAGCTGTCTAACTCCCTTTAATGGAGGAGCTGGCAAGCTAAAGAGGAAACGGAGAGAAGGTTCGGCAAAGCATTGCTGCGCGAAAGCCTTCTCTCCGGCTTATGTTTTGGCGCCTCCTTCGGCAAAGGAAGGGATAATTTTAATTTTTGCAGTATAATTAAGAAAACCACAGGCCAATTTATCGCATCTCTAACTCCCTTTGATGAGAACTGGCTCCGAGAGGACCATGAAGCTTTGATCCATGAATTCAATCCCCTTCATATGATCCGGAGGAATGGGTGCTTCTGGCCAAATTAGCCGGTATGAAATATCTTTGTTTTACAGCCAAGCATCATCACGGATTTTGCATGTGGGATACCCAATACAATGGCTGTAATAGTACGAATACACCCTACGGAAAAGATATTTTAAAACTGCGATGCCTGCCGCAAGCACGATATACTTCACTATTTCAATCCTGATTGACATCATCCGTACGGCTATAATCCTGCCTCCCCACACCAATGGAAAGCAATAGCAAAATGTAAACACCGCAATTTACCGGGAATCCATCAAAAATCAACTGACCAAGCTTCTTCAAAATACGGTTTATACTTTTTTCTAAGATATTGCGCCGAAAATCAAAGATTTTTCCCTAAATGTGCCGATCGTCATTGAACTTGCCTGGTAAGACGTCGGCTGTAAAAAAAAACACTGCGGCTTCTTTGTGAACCCGCAGTGTTTGATTTTTTCATTTGCAATTCTGCGCTGTAAACGCATAAATTCTATTCTAAAATCTCTTTGTTATATTTTTACCAGCCGAGCAATGGGTTGAAACGGATTTTTCTCCCCCGAAATCAATTGTTTCCAAGATGAGAAAAGGTAAGCCAGCACAAAAAAACACCGATCAGAAAACCCGCGATAATAAGAATCGCGGCCACCATCATAAAATTTCTGTTTCGCTTTCCCATTCTTAAACCTCTAACACACGGATCGCAGAAAGAAGCTTCATCTGTGCGAAATTCTTGCTGTGCTCCGCATTGCAAAGGACAGGCGTAATGGCAGCTGTAACGCCATCCTGCGCAAACAAAATCTGTGCGCTGCCGTAAACGGAAAGAATATCCTCCTCACTGCCTTTTATACGGATAAAATATGCTGTTTCCAGCACCTCCTGCGGCAGCACCTGCCCGGGAATCTCATCCTCCCAGCCCCAGCCTTTTAAAAATTCAAAATGCTTGGCGGCGTCCAGAATATCCGCTACTACCGCACTGGCCGTGGGCAGCTTGCCCGCGCCGCGGCCATAGAGGAATACATCGCCTACGGCATTGCCTTTTAAAAGTACGCCGTTAAATACGTCCTTTACCTGCGCCAACAGACAAGAAACAGGAACCAATGCCGGAGAAACCATTACCTTAAGCTTATCCCCCAGCTGTTTAGCCTGCCCAATCAGTTTAATCTCGTACCCGCTTCTTTTGGCGATGGCCACATCGTCGGGCGTAATATTGCCAATACCTTCGGCATACACATCCTTGGGATATACATGATGTCCAAACGCCAGCGAGGAAAGAATGCACATCTTGCGGGAAGCATCGATGCCCTCTACATCTGCCGTTGGATTTGCTTCGGCATAGCCCAGCTTTTGAGCCAGCTTCAGTGCGCCGTCAAAACTCATGGCATCCTCTACCATTTTCGTAAGAATAAAATTGGTGGTACCGTTTAAAATTCCGTAAAACTCCGTAATTTCATTGGCGGCCATACACCGGTGCATCGGACGAATCAACGGAATTCCGCCGCCAACGGAAGCCTCAAAGAAGTAATTTACATTATTTTCCTTTGCCAGCTGCAGCAATTCATATCCCTTCTGTGCCACCAGCTCTTTGTTGGAGGTCACGACACTTTTACCTGCTTTCAAGCTGCGCACGGTAAAATCATACGCGGCGCCTATACCGCCGATCACCTCAGCACCCACCTTGATTTCCGGGTCATTTTCTATAATACTGAAATCTTTAATAAATTTTTCCGGATAAAGGCTATCGGAAAAATCACGTACATCCAGCACATATTTTACATAGAGGTCCTGCGCCAGTTTTGCGGCAATATGCTTTTGATTCATTAAAATCAATTCCACTACGCCGCTGCCTACCGTACCGTGCCCCAACACAGCAATATTGATCATATCCCTCCCCCTTTCTCATTTTGCTAAAAAGCGGGCAAAAAATGCCCGCTTTGGGTTTTACACCAGCTCCAGAATCACCGCTTCGGCACAATCGCCGCGGCGGGGTCCCTTCTTGATGATTCTTGTATAACCGCCGCCCTGGCCCAGCTCTTCTGCGCGCTTGGCATACTTGGGTGCAAGTTCGTCAAAAATTTTACTGATTACCGGATGGTTAATTTCAGCGGTACGTACTTTATACTCCGCTTTCTTTTCCTTTTCATTGCGGGGAATCTGCCGCTCATAAAGATACGCCATCATCCGGCGGCGCGCATTCAGACGTATAGGACCGTCGTTCTTTACTTCGGTCTCTACGCGCTGCCCCTTATCATTCAGTTTTGCTTTTTTTACCGTTACCGTATCGGCATAGGATTTAATTCCCATGGTAATGATCTTCTCAGCCTGTTTGCGAACCTCCTTGGCACGTGCCTCAGTGGTTTCAATGCGGCCATACCAAAGAAGATCCGTCGTAAGCCCGCGGACAACGGCAACACGCTGATCCGTAGGTCTGTTAAGCTTTCTATTACCGGCCATTGTTTCTTATCCTCCTAATTAATCTTCGTTGCTCTTAAGCTTCAGCCCCAGGCTTGCCAGCTTCTGACGAACCTCTTCCATGGACTTTTTGCCAAGATTGCGAACCCTCATCAAATCAGTTTCATCCAGGTTTGCAAGCTCCTGCACGGAATTGATGCCCGAACGTTTCAGGCAGTTATAAGAACGCACAGAAAGATCGAGTTCATCGATCGTCATATCAAACGCCTTTGCCTGGGGTGCAACGCCGTCCTTGTCCTCTGCAAGCTGGATACCGCCCGCATTTTCGGCAAGGTTTACAAACAGTGCAAGATAATCACTCATAATTTTTGCAGCAATACTAATCGCCTCATCCGGCCGGATGGAGCCATCGGTCCAAACGTCAAGAATCAGCTTATCAAAGTTAGCGTCTCTGCCGATACGCGCGCTATGCACGGTATAGCTGGCCTTCAAAATGGG
>URTC01000104.1 GCA_900550765.1 uncultured Clostridia bacterium
GCGAAAGCAGGAAGTGATCGCACTGCTGAAAGAACGGCAGTTGGAAGTGGAGGACTGTGGCTGTGACGGAGAGAGAGCCGATTATCCGGTGATCGCCAAGGCAGTTGGTGCCGCAGTAGCATCGCACTCCGGTGACATGGGAATTCTGATTTGCGGCACCGGCATCGGCATGAGCATTGCCGCCAATAAAGTAAAAGGCATCCGCTGCGCACTGTGCTGCGATACCTTTTCCGCCCACGCTACAGCCGAGCACAATGACAGCAACGTTTTAGCTTTAGGCGCCCGGGTCATTGGTCCGGGATTGGCTCTTGATATTGTTGATGCATGGCTCGGCGCGCAGTTCATGGGCAAACAGCATATTGCCCGAATCGAAAAAATCACAAAAATAGAAGCGCAGGAACTGTAATAGATACGCAAAGTAAAAGTCTGCTTCATGCAAAAACACACAGGAATGTTTCCTGTGTGTTTTTTTACCTTATAGATCCCCGGTATAAAGCGTCCGCGGAATTACAAATTCCGGATATCCCATAGTGCCCGGCGCCACTTCATATTTATCAAACACAATCACCAAATCACCGTCTTGATTAAAATAGAAATTCTGATCCGGAGCAATTTCATAAAATCCCCAAAATGTTTTATCGTCTGAATACATCCAATAGATCACATCCGGATCCGTTTCCATTTGCTGCGCCATTTGCTGTTTAATATTTTCACTGAAAATATGAACATAATCAAAATCCGGATCAAAGATATCCGCCAATGTTACAATTTCCCCGCGACTTTTATCAATATGATAATAACGGTAAGCATTGCTGCCCGTGCCGGCACTTTCTGTAATAATGATTTTCAGCGTAAACCAATTTTCATTATTGGTTATGGTTTCATAATCAATTAATAAATCAAAATGTGAATCGGGAAGCTCCTCTGCACTTTCACGGAAGCGGGCAATAATTTCATCCGTCATCTTTTTTACTTCTTCATTAATTACATCCAAAGGCTCCTGCATACCGTCTTCTGCTTCCATATGCGGAATCCGAATACTTTCGGAGTGATTTTCATCCTCCTTTTCAAAATCATACGTAGTGATAACCCGCACAATTTTGTCCACAACAGGAATTTCCTGCATGGCATAGGCTATTTCAGGACTCACATTCGGCAGAATAAAAAAGGCCAGCAATAGCAGCACTGCCGTTGTACGAATACCGATCGTAAAAAAATGTGGTTTCCTCTCCGTATTCTTCTGCAGCCATGCCACGGTAAAATCAAACCGCTGAGCAATCGACTCCGGCATCACGATTTTTTCTTTTTTTAATAATCGTCGGATCTTTCTATCCTGTTTATTCATAAAACCGCCTCGCTTTCTAAAATTTCCCGAAGCATTTTTCTTGCCCGGAAGAGCCTCTGCTTGACCGCATCTACCGTAATTCCCAAAACCTTAGCCATATCTTTTACGGGCATATTTTCATAATAGTATAAAATAATTACCGTACGGTATTTCATTTCAAGTGCCAGCACACTCTCCCAAAGTATGGTTTTCTGTTCAATCGTATCCTCTCCGGAGGAAACCTCGAGTTCTTCAATATCCACAGTATACATTCGCTTTTTCAATATTTTATAGCACTCGTTAACGAGTATTCTGAGTATCCATGGTTTTATTTTGTCAAAAAATCTTAAATCATCCAAATGATCATACCCCTGCATCAAAGCATTTTGTATTGCGTCCTCGGCATCCTCCTTATTTCTTAAAATTCCAATGGCCGTTACATACATGCTATTCTTCAGTTGGCTTATTTTTTGACAAAACCATGCGGTTTTCTCTTGCCCCGGCATTTTAATCCTCCGCCGTATTCTGTAATATTTATAAAATATGTGCCTACCGCCTATCCTACGCTATTTTACAACAGCCACAGTAAAAAGCCATTCTTTCCAATTTTTATAATACTTCCCAAGAATATGTGAATTATCCGCTGTATATTTATCCGAAAGATTCCCGTTTTCATCGTCAAAAAGAGGATTTACATCAATATAAAATACGGTTTCCTGGTCCGCAAATTTTGATATTTCCTGATTAAAAATATTAATATTATCGTTATTAAAAACCGGGTCGGTATCTGACCGGCTTTGTGCTACATGCAAATTAGCTTCTATAAAAATAATGGCCTGGGGTTGATATTGTTTTATTTTTTCAATCAATTCCCCATACTTTTTGACTGTAGCAGTTTGATTGTAACCTAACTCATAAATACCCAGCATAATATAGATCTTACCATATTTCTTTTCTGACATCAACGCATCAAAAGTCACCTTTCCCATACCAGGCACGGAAACCTTCTCCGTAGTAATATTATAAACGCTCATACCTGTAGTAGCAAAAAAAGTAGCTCCTTCTAAATTTCCATATTCAGAAAGCCCTACTGTTCTGGAATCCCCAATAAACAGCGCATCTCCAAAATATCCTTCCGGTGCCTGTGTAAAAGTATTCTGTGGATATTCCGTAGGTGCTCCGCCGGAAACCTCCGGACTTGCCTGCACCGCATCAGTAGGCTCCGGCATCGTCGGTACCGCTGTAGATTCTGTCTGCAGAGAATCTGTTCCCTCCAGAAGGCCCGCTTGAGAATCCCTTTGCTTTTTTACTTTACTAAAAACAACAATGAACACCACAAGCAGCACAGCAACCAGAATAACCGAAATAACATTAAATATATATCTTTTCATAAAAAAACCTCCTAAAACCGAAAATATAAAAATGGATCATCTAATCCTTTATACAACAAAAATACTGACAGTGCAAAGATCCCGATCAGCACGGGAATAATCATCCAGCGGTTTTGAATCTTCCTATAGAGCTTTGCCGGAAGATCCGTGCAGCAAAGAAGGCCGATTCCCAACAAAACGCCATATATTTTCCCGTATTTTATGTAATCAAGCGCATAGACGGCTTCTCCGCCTATCCCTATCAAACGTCCCGCATAAACGGCCAACTGTCCGCAGTCCGTAATAGCAAAAATCATCCATGAAAGCGGAATCATCAACGCCATATATCCATGACCTATAGCCGGAAAACGATTCAGTACGTTAGAAAGACCGCTTTTTTCCAATACAATAAGGAAATATAAAAACAATCCCCACAAAATAAAGTTCCATGACGCGCCATGCCAAAATCCTGTCAACAGCCAAACAACAAAAAGATTAAAAAAGGTTCGGCCAACCCCTCGGCGACTTCCGCCTAAGGGAATATATACATACTCTTTAAACCAATTTCCCAATGTAATATGCCATCTTCGCCAAAACTCAGTCATAGAAAGAGAAAGATACGGATGTGCAAAGTTCACAGGTAAATGAAAGCCTATCATTTCACCCAGCCCTATTGCCATTAACGAATAGCCGTAAAAATCAAAATACAGCTGCATACTAAAAGCAATAATCCCCATCCATGCCAACGGCACAGAAATACTTTCATATCCAATGGTCTGAATATCGCTCCACAATCTTCCAATCTGGTTGGCCAGCAATACTTTCATACCCAGCCCTATAATAAAAAGCTTTCCGCCATTTAAAAAAGCGCGTACTGTATGCTGCCGAGAAACCAATTCTTTTTGAATATCCTCATAACGTACAATAGGACCGGCAATCAGCTGTGGAAACATAATAATATACATTCCCATACGCAGCAAAGATCGTTCCGCTTTAATTTTTCCCCGATAGACATCCGCCAGATAAGATACCTCCTGAAAAGTGTAAAAACTAATACCGATAGGAAGAATCAGATTCGCATAAGGCAAGCGCCAATTTCCCGGGAAACGTGCCAGAATAAAATTTAAATTTTCTGCAAAAAAATCCGCATATTTAAACACAAACAACCAGCCAAAATTATAAATAAGTCCGATAAGAAAAAACGCCCTGCGATCGTTACTTTTCTCTTCAATCGGCCGCCCCACCCAATAATTTATAAGAATAGAAAACAGAATCAAAACCACGTACAAAGAATTTTCTATCGTACCATAAGCATAAAAAACAAGACTGAAAGCGAACACGCAGAAATTTTTTATCTTAGGCGATACCAAATAATAGGCCGCCAAAAAAAGAGGTAAAAATATAAAAATAAATTCCAAGCTGCTGAATACCATCTTGCTCCTCCGCCATTTTTTCTCTCATAATTATAGAGCAAAAAAACCTTCCGTAGGTGACAAGATTTTTTATTATTTTTAAAAAAATTTCTGCAAAAAAGTTTTGGTAAAATATAGTATATATTTTACCAAAACATCCATATGCATCTGATCGGGCTGAATCAGCAGCCATCTTTTTCAAATTTTGCCTATACAAGTTTCAGCTTTCTTCAAACTGACTGTTATACAGCCTTGCATAAAATCCGTTTTGCTGCAATAATTCTTCGTGCGTTCCCTGCTCTACCACATTCCCTGCCTGCATCACTAAAATAATATCAGCATTTTGTATAGTGGAAAGTCTATGCGCCACGATAAAGCTGGTCCTTCCCTGCATCAGCGTCCCAAAGGCGGCCTGTATTTTCTGCTCCGTCCGCGTATCAATAGAAGAGGTCGCTTCATCCAAAATCAGCATCGGCGGCAGACACAGCATAATGCGTGCAATGCACAAAAGCTGTTTTTGCCCCTGGGAGAGTCCTGCGCCGTCTTCAAATAGGACCGTATCATACCCTTCAGGAAGCCGGCGGATAAAACTGTGCGCATAGGCCGCCTTTGCCGCGGCTATAATCTCCTCTTCCGAAGCATCCGGCCGGCCAAAAGCAATATTCTCCTTTACCGTTCCCTCCCGCAGCCAGGTCTCCTGCAAAACCATACCGTAGTTTTTTCTTAAGGAATGCCGTGTTACCCGGCGGATATCTTGCCCTTCTACCTGAATGCTTCCCTCATTGACATCATAAAAACGCATCAACAGGTTAATCAGCGTCGTTTTTCCGCAGCCGGTAGGCCCTACGATTGCAATACGCTGTCCGGACAGCACCGTTAGATTAAAATTTTGAATCAACGGTTTTTCCGGGACATAGGAAAAGCTTACGTTCTCAATGGTTACATTCCCCGCAGCTGTATCCAGTTTCTGTTTTTCCTCCGGGACCTCCGGTGCCTCTTCAATTAATTCAAAAAGCCTAGCAGCGCAGGCCAACGCATTTTGAAGTTCCGTAACTACGCCGGAGATCTCATTAAACGGCTTGGTATACTGGTTAGCATAGCTTAAAAAGCAGGAAAGGCCGCCCACAGTAATACCGCCGGAAAGTGCACTCAAAGCGCCGAACAACCCTACGGCAGCATATACAACACTATTGACAAAGCGCGTAGCGGGGTTGGTTAAAGAAGAAAAGAATGTAGCCTGTAAAGAGCATTTTTCCAGCGTATCATTTCGTTGGGCAAATTTTTCAACTGTTTCTTCTTCCCGTGAAAACGCCTTTACTACCTTAGCACCGCCGATCATCTCATCGATATAAGCCGTCTGCTCTGCCCGCGCCTCAGACTGTTTTTTAAACATAGAATACGTTCGCTTAGCTATAAAATTAGCAATAAACAAAGAAAGCGGTGTAAGCACAACAACCACCAGTGCAATCTTCCAATCCAAAAAAAGCATAAATCCCAACGTAGCAAGTATCGTTACCACACCCGTAAACAGCTGTGTAAATCCCATCAGCAAGCCATCGGCAAACTGATCGGCATCGGCAATCACCCTGCTGACCGTTTCCCCTGCAGGATGCGTATCCATATAGTTTAAAGGAAGAATTTGGATTTTTTGAAACGCCTCGGCCCGAATATCCCGCACAACACCATAGGTCACGCGATTATTCAGCATATTCATGCACCACTGCAGCAGTGCGGCGGCACCGGCCAAAATACCCGCCTGAAGCAGCAGTTCCCAAACGGCTTTCAAATCCACCCGGCCGATATCTATAATGTAATCGATTGCATTTCCGATAAGAATGGGAATATATAGAGTTAAAAACACCGTTATCGCGGCAAAAATAATCGATAGCAACATCAAGAAACGATATCTGCCAATATATTTAAGGATCTTTTTCAACGTTCCGCGCTGTTTCATGCTTCTTTCGCCTCCTTTACCTGAGAAGAATAAATTTCTCTGTAAAGCGGAGACTCCCGCAAAAGGCTCTCATGTGTGCCGGAAGCGGCTATCCTTCCATCCTCCAACACCAGAATTTTATCCGCATGGCGTATAGACGCTGTACGCTGGGAAACAAGAAACACCGTAACACCCTGTAAGGACTTTAATGCCCGGCGCAGAGCCGCATCCGTTGCATAATCCAAAGCAGAGGAACTATCATCCAAGATCAAAATCTTTGGCTTTTTTACCAATGCCCGGGCTATCGTCAATCGCTGCCGCTGGCCGCCGGAAAA
>URTC01000105.1 GCA_900550765.1 uncultured Clostridia bacterium
TGCTGCTGTGCGGCGGCAGTGCGACCGACCTGCCGGTGCAGACCCCACAGCTTGCCCGCCTTTTCCATGTGATCGACAGCTTTGACACCCACGCGACCATTCCGGAGCATTTTGCCGCCGTGGATGCAGCAGCACGGGAGAGTGGCCATGCGGCCATCATTTCGGTGGGCTGGGATCCCGGCCTGTTTTCACTCAGCCGGGCATATGCCGCCGCCATTCTGCCGCAGGGGGCGGACTACACCTTCTGGGGGCGCGGGGTCAGTCAGGGGCATTCCGACGCCATCCGCCGCATTGCCGGGGTGGTGGATGCCCGGCAATACACCGTGCCGGTGCCGCAATCGCTGGAGGCGGTGCGCCGCGGTGAGCGGCCGACCCTGACCGCCCGGCAAAAGCACACGCGGGAATGCTATGTGGTGGCCGAGGAGGGAGCGGATCGCGCCCGGATCGAGCGGGAGATCGTCACCATGCCGCGCTATTTTGATGAATACGATACCACCGTGCACTTCATCTCCCTGGAGGAGCTGCAGCGTGACCACGCCGGCATTCCGCACGGCGGCTGCGTCATCCGCAGCGGGGATACCGGTGCACACGGTGAGCACACGCAGGTGATCGAATACCGCCTGCAGCTGGATTCCAATCCTGAATTTACTGCCGGTGTCTTAGTAGCTTATGCCCGTGCGGCTTTTCGTCTGTATAACGAAGGTCAATGCGGATGCAGAACCGTACTGGATATCGCGCCGGCCTATTTGCATACCGAAACTCCGGAAGAGTTAAGAAAAAAACTTCTGTAATTTACTGTTTCAAAACAAAGGAGTCTCTTTTATGAAACAAGATATGATTTTAATTTTAGATTTAGGCAGTACCGAGAATACTGCCTTAGCGCGTGCTATTCGTGATCTGGGTGTTTACAGTGAAATTTACCCGCACGACATCACCGCCGCAGAACTGAAAGCACTGCCAAATGTAAAAGGTATTCTTCTAAACGGCGGCAAAAACCGTATGATAAACGGCACAGCCATTGATATTGCCGCAGAGCTTTATACTTGCGGTATTCCAATGCTGGCAATAGATCACCCGGCAGCCAAATGCGAACAGCTGGCCGCAATGCCGACACAAGAAAAGCTAAAAACCTTTCTTTTTCATACTTGTAACGCCCAAACGAATTGGAATATGAAAAATTTTATTGAAGATCAAATCGAAAACATACGCAGACAGGTAGGCAATAAAAAAGTACTTCTGGCGCTCTCGGGCGGTGTGGATTCCTCTGTTGTAGCAGCCCTGCTGCTAAAAGCAATCGGTGATCAGCTCATTTGCGTGCATGTAAATCACGGACTGATGCGAAAGGATGAATCGGAAAGCGTAGTGCGTATTTTCCGTGACCAGCTCGGGGCAAATCTGATTTATGTAGACGCTTCCGATCGTTTTTTAGATAAACTGTCCGGCGTTGCAGATCCTGAACAAAAACGAAAAATTATCGGCAGCGAGTTTATCCGTGTATTTGAAGAAGAAGCCGGAAAATTAAAGGGCATTGATTTCTTAGGGCAGGGAACAATTTATCCCGATATCATCGAAAGCGGTACAAAAACAGCAAAAACGGTAAAATCTCACCACAATGTAGGCGGTCTGCCGGAAGATATGCAGTTTAAGCTGATTGAGCCTCTCAAACAGCTGTTTAAAGATGAGGTCCGTGCCTGTGGCCTGGAGTTAGGCCTCCCCGAAAGTATGGTTTTCCGTCAACCGTTCCCCGGCCCGGGCTTAGGCGTCCGCTGTTTAGGTGCCATTACCCGTGAACGACTGCAGGCCGTTCGGGAATCCGATGCGATCCTGCGGGAGGAATTTGAAAAAGCAGGGTTAAACAAAAAAGTTTGGCAGTACTTTACAATCGTACCGGATTTTAAATCTGTGGGCGTAAAAGACAACGCGCGGTGCTTTGAATATCCGGTAATCATCCGTGCCGTTAACACCGTTGACGCTATGACTGCGACAATTGAACCTTTAGAATGGCCAATCCTTACTAAAATTACCGACCGTATTTTAAAGGAAGTTCAAAATGTCAACCGCGTTTGTTACGACCTTTCTCCTAAGCCAACCGCAACAATTGAATGGGAGTAATCAAATCCAAAAACTTCCGTTTGTGCAAAACAACTCCCTTCCATCCAAGAGGGAGCAGAAAGCAGTCACCGTTTATTAAGGAAAAACGTCTTGAAAAGGCTGCAGGAGAGTATAAAGAAACAATCTGCTCTCCGGCCAGATAGACTGCAAAGATCCTTAGGCTTTTCCTAAGGATCTTTCTATACACCAACTTCTATTCTACTCTTTCCTTATATTCTTCGCCCCATTCCCGCATTGCATCAAGAATTGGTTTTAAGCTCTTTCCCAAATCTGTAAGTGAATATTCCACTTTAGGAGGAACCTCCGCATAAACTGTACGGCAAATAATTCCCCCTTGCTCCATATCCCGCAACTGTGCTGTCAATACCTTTTGCGATACACCGCCGATAGAACGCTTCAATTCCCCAAAACGCTTTGTTCCTAAGAGCAAATCACGCAAAATCAATACTTTCCATTTATCCCCGATAAGCGTGAGCGTTGTCTCTACCGGACAGGCAGGCAGCTTTCTTCCCTGTTCATTCATCCTAATCCTTCTTTTTCTCCTATATAAAAAACTATATTTGTATTTTAACATGCAGCACGTCCACAGTCAATATTCTGTCTCACAAAACGCCTCTGCGTTTTTTCCCCGTGTACAAAACTACAACACTGTTTCGTTTCTTTAGATACTGCAACAAAAAATTTTTAACCATCTTTTTACCATTATCCATTTCCAAACAGCTATAAACTCCGTATTCAGTTTTAAAATTAGCACTCTCCACCCGAGAGTGCTAATTTTTACAATTTATTTATATTTTTGAAATATAATATACATTTTAATATACTATAATATAATTGTCAAAAGGAAAAAGACAAATCAATAAGAAAAGAGATGATCCCCGATGGGTTGCATAAGAATTCCGACAGATGCCGACCTTGTCGGATAAAACATTGATTAGGTTGGCATAATAATACTTAATAACATTTAGGAGGTATCATTATGTTTGAACTTACTCGCAGAAATAACAATCATCGTATGAGCACTTACAATCCTTTCCGTGAAATGGAAGAATTTGAAAGGAACTTTTTCTCCAATCCTTTCGGAACCTTTTTCGGATCGGCCGATCTGGCTGAATTTAAAACCGATATAACCGATGAAGGCGACCATTATCTGTTAGAGGCAGATTTGCCCGGCTTTGATAAAAAAGATATCCATCTTGATATCAACGGCGACACCCTCACGGTCCATGCGGAAAGACATTCAAAAGTCGAAGAAAAAGATAAAGATGACAAAGTCATCCGTATGGAAAGATCCTACGGTTCGTACAGCCGGCAGTTTGATCTTTCGGGCGTCGATGCCGAAAAAATCAAAGCAAAATATGAAAACGGCGTATTGAAGCTTACCCTGCCGAAGAAGGAACAAGCTTTACCCGAACCCAAACGGCTCGAAATCGAATAAACTAAGCCGAGGACAATGTAAAAGCATTGTCCTCGTTTTTATGTTACAAAAAACTATTAGACCGGATAAATACATTCTAAGTCATTCAAATATTTTTTAGATCACAGCGGAAACGGCTGCATTTTTTATTCCCTATTCAAAGAAAAACTTCCATCGTCAGCAGCCGCTATTTTTTTATCTTCTTCGCTGGCTTCAGCACAATCCGCCTTGGGTTCTCTCTCATAATATTCATCCTCCACCGGACGCCAAGCTTCCCCAAACTTCACATCCTTAAACAAAGCCGCAAGACCTGTAATCTGTTTCAACCGCAAAATCTCATCCTTATCCATCCCAAGCTGTCTGGATATCCAAGCATCTGATCTTCCCAGTTCATGCAATTCCCTAATAATATTGCTCATAAGGTCCACATTATGGGACCCCCGCGCCCGGTTATGACGAATCGTGCTTACCATTCGGTTATCAAGACTCTTATCAATAACGGATACCGGCAGCAGGCCTCCCTCCCGTTCACGAATATCCGGATAATCCAGCATCACACGGTAACGGTGAAAACCATCCACAATAATATAAAGATCCTTCCTTTTAACATAATAGCAGACAATAGGCATGGTATATCCATCTTCTTTAATACTTTCATAAAGCAATTTCATTTCCGGCGGTGCAACCGTATTGGGATTATATGTATTAGGTACAATCTTTTCAATCGGAACCGCAATCACATTATATACAGGACTTTTAAACGTCATGAATCAACACCAACCTTACTGTATTTACGCTTGAGCATATCCACTTTCTTTTGCTGCTCCCTTGTCAAACCAAACCCCATAAAACGACAGGTATGATCATTTTTCAAAATACAGTAGCACATTCTTTTCCAGCTGGGAATATCTTTTGAAGATTTGATATCATCCGTATGATCAGGGATCTTTCCGAGAAATATGACTCTGGAATTTCGCAGAACCGTATAATTTGAAATACCGTTTCTTCGGATATTATATCCCCTATTGAGCAATTCCTGAATAACGTGTTCCTCCAATCCCCCGCCAGTCTTGTGCCAAAACTCTATAGAAGCCTTAAACTTTTTAACATAGTTGTTCCGCAGCCCTGCCGGTAGTGTATCCAATAAAAACTTTGTATAGGATTCCCAGGTATGGCCTTCAGGAAGCGTTAGATTTCTATATCCCATTGCTTTCGTCCTTCCGTAAATAGATCCGAAGTTAACTCCCCTCACACGCCCAACCAGCTTGGCCCATACTTCCGGATCTATCACGCGATAAAGATTTAAGCTGTCCTTTGCATAATCATTAAACGGTGAAGCTACACGCATCTGATCCGGTTTAAGTCCCGCCATATAGTAAAGATCATAAAGCTCATTGTAATCATAATGAAAAATATAATTTGCATGCCACACATCACTGTTAGACCAATCATAGATCGGCGCCGCAGCCCAAACATCCTTAAATTGTTTGCTGATCCAACATTCGCCCTGGTATCCATACTTTTTATTTAAAATACCGCTGTAACGCTGCAAAGATTCATCCGTACGGATTCCCAGCAGGCAGACCGTCTTCTTGTTCCCATGGGCTATCCGATACCAGCGCCCGAATTGTTTGGCAAGATCCTCCTGATGCATCCGATAACGATAAGTGGTGATCGGATTATTCTTTAAATTGATCACATACGGATGCTGCGGCATCTGACGTACCCATATCGCTTCCTTGGTATCATCCCAAGGATACCAATACATCTGATAACTGCTGAGTGCTGTTCTTGTCGCCATGGGCAGGCATACCCAATATGGTTCTACCGCATCTTTAATACGCTCAAAAGTTCGTTCTATATACTCGGTCGTTACCGTATATTGTGCCTCAAAATCCTGATGAAAAACACCGATCCGCTTATTGGGATAATATTTTTTTTGAAAATCAAGGGTCAAATTTAAAAGCAAACCGCTGTCCTTTCCTCCTGAAAAAGAAACAAAGATA
This sequence comes from uncultured Clostridia bacterium, assembly GCA_900550765.1. Lineage (GTDB taxonomy): Bacteria > Bacillota > Clostridia > Christensenellales > QALW01 > UMGS1322. The sequence continues at coordinate 5,536 of URTC01000105.1, forward strand.
TTATCAAATTCCTCAAACAGCAGTCTCAGCCTGTCCTGCAACGCATCATATACATTCTGCCCTGTGTATTTTCTGGTCATATACATTTTAGCCTATCTCCCGTCATCAGAAACACTCCCCAGGATTTGTCCATAGGTATATAAAAATACTTCCGCATCAATCTTTCGGCTGCAGATCATCTCTATATCCGGACGCTTACCCTATATTTTTCTGCAAAAAGCTTTATAACATATAATAAAAGAATATTATATTATATAATCTAACAATATTATAACATATAATTACAACATTTTCTACAGAAATCTTCAAGCAGACAACGCAGATGAAACAAGCCGATTTCCGGTCTGCTCGAATCTTATATGCCGGGAACTCTCTCTGCATCATTCCCCTTTGGAAAGCATAAAATCTCCTTTCTTCTCTATAATTTATTTCAGATTTCTCCGCTTTACAGAATCTTTCACGAGTGCAGAAGCTTTTTTCTCTTCAGCTATCTGTACGGCCAACGGATTGAATCCCCGCATATCGTCTGAGCAAACAAAGGCCATTCCGTCAGATTTTTTAGATATTACAAATGCCTCATCAATCCATTATGATAGAGCTTATAAACACCGCATTTCCAGCAAAGTATCATACCAAGAACCGCACCAACCGCTGCCTGAAGAATCTGATACGGCATTTTCATAATCGCATATTCCGGCGTACTGTAAATAAACGCTCTGCCAAGCGAATATCCAACGACCATAATGACTGCGCCGATCGTTACTCCAATCCCTGAGGAAAGTACAGGATGTTTTTTCATAACATAGTGCGAAAACACCGAGATC
>URTC01000106.1 GCA_900550765.1 uncultured Clostridia bacterium
CAGTTATACACGGTATATCATCCTACAAGTTTTGTTGGCTTTTATTCGGTAGGACCTGATGCACAGGGCAGAAAATTTACAGCTGTGTGGCAAAGCTGGTCTGGTATGTAAGCAGGATTGACAGATGAGGTATCTTATGATAGCATGTTAGAAAAACATAAAGGAGAATATATGATATACGCAGATTATGCTTCTACTACGCCGTTGGATCCGGAAGTGCTTAAGAGGATGGAGCCGTATTTTTCCGGTTATTTTGGTAATGGAAGCAGTGTGCATACTTTTGGCCGGGAGGCGGCTGCGGCAGTAGAGAGAGCAAGAAGCCAGATTGCGCAGGTGCTGGGAGCAGAGAAAAATGAAATTTATTTTACTTCCGGCGGTACCGAAAGCGATAATTGGGCTATTTGGGGAACCACACAAAAAAACAAACAAAAAGGACGGCATATTATAACTTCGCAGATCGAGCATCCCGCGGTTTTAAATACTTGTAAAGCTCTTGAGGAAGATGGGTTTTCCGTTACGTATCTGCCGGTGGATATCTTTGGACGCGTTCATGTGGAGCAGGTGGAAAAGGCAATTACGCCCCAAACCATTTTGATCTCGATTATGGCGGCAAATAATGAAATCGGTACACTGCAGCCGATTGCGGAAATCGGAGCTTTGGCTGCAGAATATGGAATTCCTTTTCATACCGATGCCGTGCAGGCAGCTGGAAGTATGGCGATTGCGGTAAAAACACAAGCGATTACCATGCTTTCGCTTTCCGCGCATAAGTTTTTCGGTCCTAAAGGAGCAGGAGCACTGTATATTAGGGAGGGGCACGCAATACAAAACCTGATGCAGGGCGGTGCACAGGAGCGAGACAGGCGTCCTGGAACACTGAACGTTCCCGGTATTGTGGGAATGGGATATGCACTTGAAAAGCAATATGCCGAAAGAGAAAAACGCGGTGCTGCGGCGCTTTCTGCAGCAGAACATATAAAAAGACAAGTGTTTCGGGGACTGGAAGACGTGTTTTTGAATGGCCATCCTGAGGAACGACTGCCGGGAAATCTGAATTTCAGCTTTCGGGGAGTGCAGGCAGAGAGTCTGCTTTTGCTGCTGGATCTTTGCGGTATTGCCTGTTCTGCGGGTGCTGCCTGTTCCGCCGGTGCTGTAAAAGCCTCCCATGTGCTTATGGCTTTAAAAAAAGATGAAGCTTATGCTAAAAGCGCGCTGCGTATTACAGTAAGCCATCAAACTACAATACAGGAGGCGGAACAAATCGGAAAAGCTATTGTTGAAAATGTAAAAAAAATTCGAGGATTATCCCTTTAAAAAGAAAAGCTGCTGAAAATTTCCAGCAGCTTTTTTGTTTTTTGGAGCCATAAAAAACAGATTTAAGGAGATAATAGAGTTATAAATTTGAAAAAGGTGAAAGTATGGAAAGAGCCAGCAGTTATATCGGGACGGACATCTATTGCGGCGGAAAGATCATTGGTCAGATAACGGACTTTTTGATAGATGTACCTAAAAAATGTATCAGCGGTATTACTTGTATCAGTAATACCGGAATTATAAGAAGCCGATTTTTTGTTACGAAAGAAGGAATTCGCCATCTTGACCGCAACGGCGTTGTGATCGATAAAAAACACATAAAATACAGGAGGGAATTTCATGAAGAATATGCTAAAAGCGGGTTTGGCATTTCTCGGGATGCTGATTTTTTTACCGGCAGCGTTGGCGATATTTATTTTGACCCTTCTACACTTGATATTTCCAGTGTAAGCGTAAAACGTGGTTTTTTGGATGATTTGATCTTTGGGCGTGATATTGTTGATATTCATGACATTTCCATGACCGACAGGGGTCTTATTATAATTAACAGAGAATAGGAGGTAGAAAGATGAAAGCAATCGGAACAGGTGTAATGGTAGCGGCCGGAATGGCGGCTGGTGTAGTTGCAGGAGCATATTTAGCAATGAATAAACCTTGTGTTCGCAAAATTTACCGCTATGGTAAAAGAGCTGCCAAACAGATGCTGAATATGTAAAACAGACAGGGGCATAGCCCCTTACATAGGGAGGTGCTTTTATGAGTATTGGGAAACGTATTGTGCTTTTTCTTCTTACGGCCGTTTTGATAACGGTTTTTATTCTGTATTTTGGCCAAACCCTCTTGGAAGTACTGACTCCCATTTTACTTGCGGCCATTCAGGCATATTTATTTTTACCGTTTATAAAACCTCTTGAAAAACGAACCAATCGTAGCGCGGCGATTATTCTGGGATTTGCCATTCTTACGGTGGTAAATATTGCTGCGCTTGTTATTTTGGTTCCTGTATTCGTAGAACAGATCAAAGCATTTTCTATCGTGGTGCCGCAGTATATAGAAAATATCAGTGTTTTAATAGAACAATATACGCAGCCGGTCTCATCATTGGGAATCAATTTGGAAAATTTTACTTTAACCGGTGGTATTGCCAAGGGAATTGAGGATACGCTGGCATCCTTTTCACCGGCTATGATTATTTCGATTGTAACTACGTCTTTTTTAATTCCCGTTATTATGTATTATATGCTGAAGGACCGTGAAAAAATTAAACGCATTATGTTATTTTTAATGCCGGAAAATATTCGTACGCCTGCATTTTTTATGTTTAAAAATATCAATCGTCAGCTGCGCGATTATATTATGGGAGAATTTATGATTATTCTTCTTGTCAGCGCACTGATGGCACTGGCACTGGCCTTGTTTGGATTTGAGTATTGGTTGATTTTAGGCATTATTATGGGAATTTTAAATATCATACCGTATATCGGGCCGGTACTGGGGAGTGTACCAATTCTGTTGATCGCTGCAATTTCCGGATGGGATCGTTTTTGGCTGGCGCTTATTTTGATTGTTGTGGTGCAGCAGATCGATAATTTAGTAATTCAGCCGCATATTATTGCCAACAGTGTAAAAATCCATCCGGTGATTGTTTTAGTGTGTGTGATTGCGGGAAACAGCATAGGAAATTTGATCGGAATGGTTCTGGCAATACCGGCATATATCATTCTGCGCATTATGTTTAAAGAATTTTACAAATATTTCACCGAACGTAAACGAAATTTTCCTCAGTTGACCCGAATATGAGCTTGCTTTGTATGGAAAAATATACTATAATTATACTGAGCAGTTGATAAGGAGGCTTTATATGGCAAATATCAATGATACAATGAAGTATAGCCGCCCTTCGGAAAATGCGCAGATCAAAGACATTCTTTTGAATGTATATGCCGCGCTGCAGGAAAAAGGCTATGACCCTGTGAATCAGATTGTGGGTTATATTCTTTCGGGAGATCCCACTTATATAACCGGATATAATAATGCGCGGAATCTGATTCGTCGGGTGGAGCGGGATGAGATCTTGGAGGAGCTTGTAAAAAGCTATATTGAAAACTGCTGATGACCTATTTGGGGCTTGATATCGGTGATAGGCGTATAGGCATAGCGGTGAGCACCGGCGGCATTTTGGCCGGCGGCTTAGAAACTTATACCCGAACGTCACTGAAAAACGATGTGCTACATATTATAATGCTTGTAAAAATGTATCAAGCAGACAGAATCATTGTCGGTCTGCCGAAGCATTTAAATGGACAGGAACATGTGCAGGCGGAAAAAAACGAGGAGCTTTGCTGTGCTCTTCGCGCTGAGGGTTGCCGGATTGAATATATGGATGAGCGGCTGACGTCCGCCGCAGCGGAAAGAGTAATGCTGGAAGCGGATCTTTCAAGAAAAAAAAGAAAACAGAATATTGATAAATTGGCAGCGGTTATTATTTTGCAGGATTATTTGGATCGTAAAAATAACAGAGAAGGAATTTTATAAAGATGAGTGAAATAGAAGAGAATATTGTTGTAACTTTAGTAGACGAAAATGATGAGAGCTTTGATGCGGAGCTGCTTGATAGTATTCAATACGACGGGCGTATTTATAATTTATTTATTCCTGTGGAAGAAAAAGACAAGGAAGAACCCCAGGTGATTATTTTAGAGTATAAAGAAGAGGGCGAAGATATTATTTTGCTGCCGGTAGAAAATGAGGTTCTTCTTGAAGAAATTTGGCAGGCGTATTATGAACTTGATGCGGAGGATGAATGATTTTTTTCTGTCAGTTTTATTAAAAATAAAGGATTTTTTCGTCTTTTGCAGAATTACTTAAAAGTAAGCGGGTAAAAGACGTTTTTTTGTAAAGGCGGTCTTATGAGAATAGAATGTGAAATATATGTACAGCTGTATTTGTCTCCTTACGCGGCAAAAGCGAAGGAAAGCAAAGGCAGAGAAAGACCGGAGGAGGAGTGTGCCCTTCGTACTGTATATCAGCGGGATCGCGATAGAATCATATATTGTAAATCTTTCCGGAGGCTGAAGCATAAAACCCAGGTGTTTCTTTCTCCTGAGGGGGATCATTATCGTACCAGGCTTACCCATACCCTTGAAGTGAGCCAGATTGCGCGTACGGCGGCAAGGGCCCTCAAATTGAATGAGGACCTTACCGAAGCGATTGCCATGGGGCACGATATCGGACATACACCGTTCGGACATGCGGGAGAAAGAGTATTAAATGAGATTTGTTCTATGGGCTTTCAACATAATGTGCAAAGCCGCCGGGTGGTAGAAAAGTTAGAAAACGGGACAGGCCTTAACCTGACTTGGGAAGTGCGTGACGGGATTGAGAACCATACAAGCCGCTCAAAACCGGCAACGCTTGAAGGGCAGATTGTATCGTATGCAGATAGAATTGCTTACATAAAACATGATATTGATGATGCGGTTCGTGCTGGTATACTGACCGAGGCGGATCTGCCGTTTCGGTCGAATATGATATTGGGAACGACGCACTCGGCCAGAATTAATACGCTGATTACGGATTTGGTAAAAAACAGTATGGATCAGCCGGTTATTTCTATGTCTCCGCAGATCTATGAAGTAATGAATGAATTGCGGGATTATATGTTTCAGAATATTTATCATATTAAAAGCTCGGCAAAAACAGAAGAATTAAAAGCCGAGGGCATTATCAGAAACCTATTTGCAGCTTATTGCCGTGACCCTTTGCTTTTGCCCCAGAATATGCAGCCGGCGCTGAAAGAATATGGCGTAGAGCAGGCGGTGTGTGATTATATTGCCGGCATGAGCGATCGGTATGCGCTGAAGGAATATCAAAAGCTTTTTATTCCTCGTTCCTGGCAGGAAAATTGAGAGCTGCGGTGAAAAGGAAGAAAATCGATGGCAAGAATCCCCGAAGAATTTATTGACAGCTTAATAGATAAAGTAGATATTGTAGATGTAGTATCCGATTATGTTTCTTTAAAAAAATCCGGAAACAAATATGTGGGACTGTGTCCGTTTCATAATGAAAAAACTGCATCGTTTACTGTTGATGGTCAAAAACAGATGTTTTATTGCTTTGGCTGTCATGTGGGCGGAAATATTATTGGCTTTTTGGAAAAGAAAGAAAATCTTACTTTTTATGAAACGATTGAAGAGCTTGCTAAGCGTGCGAATGTTCCAATGCCGGCAGGTGTCAGCACAGAGCCGACATTTTCCCGGGATTTAAAAAACCGAATTTATGAGGCAAACCGAGAAGCTGCAAGATTTTATTTTAATACGTTGTTTGAACCTGAGGGAGCAGAGGGGCTTGCTTATTTGCAGGGGCGCGGCGTAACGGATACGATTATTCGTCGTTTTGGCCTGGGATATGCGCCCGATTCGCGGGATCTTTTGATCAAGCATTTAAAGAGCAAGGGGTTTGAAGAGGAAATTCTTGTTACGGCCGGGCTTGCCAGAAAAAATGAGTTCGGTCTGCGGGATAATTTCCGTACACGGGTGATGTTTCCGATTATAGCGCCTTCTGGTGAGATATTAGGCTTTGGCGGCTGAGTGCTGGATCATTCTTTGCCCAAATATTTAAATACCGGAGATACACCGGTATTTAATAAGCGAAAAAACCTTTATGCTTTGAATATTTTAAAAAAGAACAACCGGGGGCGGGCTATTATCGGCGAAGGCTATATGGATGTTATTGCATTGAATATGGCTGGTTTTGATTACGGAGTAGCATCGTTGGGCACAGCGGTTACACCCGAACAAGTAAAATTGCTGAAACGGTACGCACAGGAAATTTATATATGCAATGACGGTGATTCTGCCGGTATCAGTGCAACGCATAAG